>JAEWFU010000345.1 GCA_023388675.1 Pseudomonadota bacterium
CCTCTTCGGCGCTCGCCTTCAGCATCGTCAAATATGCGGGTGCGGCCTATCTGATCTGGATCGGCCTGCGCAAGATTTTCGGGCGCGCGGAAGCCGCCAGCACGGAGGGTGATTTGCAGCCCAGGCGTGACAACCTGCGGCTGTTCCGGGAAGGGTTCATCGTCAACCTGCTCAACCCCAAGACAGCGCTGTTTTTCCTCGCCTTCCTGCCGCAATTCGTGGAGGTGGAACGCGGCCATGTCGGCATGCAGATTGCCGTGCTCGGCCTGCTGTTCACGCTGATCGGCATGATCACCGATGGCTGCTATGCGCTTGCTGCGGGCTCCATCGGCAACCGGCTCAAGCAGAGCCCCGGCTATCTGAAGGCAGAGCGCTACGTCAGCGGTGTCGTCTTCATCGGCCTCGGCCTGACCGCTGCGTTTGCGGGCAACCAGAAGAAGTAGCCTGGAGCGGCGTGCGCTTCGACAAACGCGGTCCCGCTGTTCCAGGTTCTTGTTTGTGCATGTCTTTATCCCGAAACCGATACCCGCTTTCGGGAGACATGCCCTAGCGCGACATCAGCGTGGCGACCGGCATGGACTCCAGCAGCGTGCGGGTCGCCCCGCCGAAGAAGAATTCCTTCAGCCAGGACTGGCTGTAGGCGCCCATCACCAACAGTTCCGCGCCGGTCTCGGCGATGCGGTTCTCGATCGCCTCGCCGGCACCGACACCGCCCGAAGTCTCGCTGGCGAAGGTGACATTGGCGCCGTGGCGCGCAAGGGCCGCAGCGATGTCGACGCCCGCGACGGCGCCGTCCTGCTGCGCGGAATCCGTTGCATCCAGCAACAGGATCTCGGTCTGTTCGGCCTGCTTGATGAAGGGAAGGGCGTCGAAGGTTGCGCGTGCGGCCTGCTGGGTGCCGTTCCAGGCGACCAGCACTTTCTTGAAAGCGCAGTTCACCGACACGGCATAAGGCACGAACAGGACCGGGCGACCGCTCTCGAACAGCAACGTCTCGACATTGGCGTGCGAACCCGAGCTGCCGTCGGGATCAGCCTGCTGCACGATGATGAGGTCGCTGGCGCGCGCGGCAACCAGCGCGCTCACGGCGCTGTCGCCGGACACGTTCTCCATGGCCTGCCACTCGAAGGAGATGCCGTCGCGGGTTGCGCGGGCCTCGAACAGAGCCTTGATCTCCTCGCTGCGCTGCTGGTTCTGCTCCGCGCTCGCGGCGATGAAGTCCGTATCCGGAAAACCCATCGGCGTGACGTAGGGAACCGGAATCGCCTCGGCATGGACGCCGATCAGGTATGCGGAGAAGCGGTCGGCGAGCGGAAGCGCGCAATCGAGCACGCGGCCGGCATCGGCCTTGGACTGCAGCACTGCGAGGATGGTCTTGTAGGTCATGTCGGCCTCCGAAGCGTTGTGGCGGGCAGGCGGCTGCACCGTCAGGGAGACAATCTGCGACGCGGGTTCCGGTTCCGCCTTGCGCGGGATCAAACCGCAGGAGACGCCGCGCCGCAACTTTCCGCTGGAGAATAGTCCTCCGGCCGCCCCGGCGAAAGGGGCGGCCCTTGCATGGCCGGCGATGTTGTGGCGACATGATCCGACTCGCGCGTGGGACGGGCGCGCGAGCAGGGGAACGGCGGATGAGGAGCCTTCGCCTCGCGTTCGACGCGATGATGGACGCGCGGACCGCGCCGCTTGCTGCGGCCGGCCCCGACAAGGCCGCGCGCCTTGCGCTGGTGCAGCGCCATGGCGATTTCTCGCAGGCCTATTCGACGGCAGTGCAGGAGGGGCTGCGCCATTTCGGCGACGGGCAGGGCTATATCGCCTACGGCGCCAAGATGGGATCGCGGATCGCGCTCGGCGACCCGGTCGCGGATCGGGCACTTTGGCCCGAGCTGATCGGCAGCTTCATCGAGAAGGCCGGCAGGCCGTGCTTCGCAGAAATTTCCCACGAAACCGCGGCGATTCTTGCCGCCAAGGGCTATCGCGTGGCCCGGATCGGTTTCGACACGGCGCTCGATCTCGACTGGTACGATTTTTCCGGACCCAAGAAGGAAAAGGCGCGCTACGCTTCGCACTGGCTGAGGCGGAACGGCTACAGCATCGTCGAAGAGCACGAATTGCCCGGTGCGGCAGAGGCCGCTGCCGCCCTGTCGGCGCAATGGCGCTGCAGCCGGATCGTGCACCGGCGCGAAATGGCGTTCATGAACCGGCCGTTCCCGACGACGCCGGATCCGCTGATGCGCCGCTTCGTGCTGTTGGCTCCCGACGGGGTGCCGGTGTCGTTGCTCTATTTCGACCCGGTGTTCAGTGACGGCAAGGTCATCGGCTATGTGGCGGTGTTCAAGCGGCGGCTGCCGGGGGTGACCCCGCATGCGGAAATCGGCATCACGAAGCATGCGGTCGAGATATTCAAGCAGGAGGGCCGCTCGGTGGTGCTGCTGAGCCTGGCGCCGTTTGCCGACCCGCGCGCGAGCGGCTTTCCGGAGAGTGCCGCCTTCCGCTGGGCGATGGGGCAGCTATACCGCTCGCCGGCGGTAAATCAGCGGGTGTTCAACGTGCAGGGCCATGCCGAGCAGCGGCGCAGGCTCTACGGGCGGGCGATTCCGCGTTATTTCGCATGGGGATGCGGCTCGCCGTTCCTGCACCTCGTGAGCCTGCTGCGGCTGTGCAAGGCGATCTGACCCGCTGTCAGGCCTTTACGGGGCCGAGCGCCTCGACCATGGCGCGGACCTCGGCGGCGGCGGCATCGAGCGCTTCCTGGGTTCGCGCGCGGACGACGAGCTCGGTCCAGAACGCGCCGTCGAGATATTTCGGGTAGGAGCCGATGATCGTCTCCGGGTGCGCCTTCTGGATCTCGGCCAGCGGGCCGCCGATGACGCCCTCGCCGAACGGGCAATGAATGGCCGCCGACAGGAGCTTCTGCCCGGTCTTCAGCGTCGGCACCACATTGTCGAGCATGGCCTGGAAGATCGCCGGCACGCCCGCCATCACATGGACGTTGGCGATGCGGAACCCCGGCGCCAGCGAGACGGGGTTGTCGATGTGGCCGGCCCCGCGCGGCATGCGCGCCATGCGCTTGCGGGCCTCGGTGAACTCGATGCCGCGCTTGGCGTAGTGCGCTTCGAGCATGGCGTAGGCGCGCTCGTCATATTCGCAAGGGACGCCGAATGCCTTCGATACGGAATCGGCGGTGATGTCGTCGTGGGTGGGGCCGATGCCACCGGTCGTGAACAGGTACGTATAGCGGGCACGCAGCGCGTTGACGGCGGCGACGATGTCGTCTTCCTCGTCCGCGACGATGCGCACCTCCTTCAGGTCGATGCCGATGGCGCTCATGACATCCGCCAGATGGCCGATATTGCGGTCCTTGGTGCGGCCCGAGAGGATTTCGTCGCCGATGACGATCATCGCGGCGGTTATGATTTCGGCCATGTCGCGTTCCTTCACAGACTGGCGGCAGGCATAGCGCCGCGCGTGGCGTGCGGCAATCCCGATTGCCATCGGAGTGACCGCCGCTAGACTGGGTGGGCCAGTTCACAATCCTCGAAAGTGCCCATTCCCCATGTTCTCAGGCATAGCCGGCATCGTCATCGCCATCCTTGCCGCCGTCGTCATGGTTGCCGCTTATTTCTTCTGGGTCACATCCCGCATAGCGCGCAAGGCGGAACGTGCCGTGCCCGCGAGGGGATCGTTCGTCACGGTCGACGGCAACCGCATCCATTATGTCGAGAGCGGCGAGGGGCGGCCGATCGTGATGATCCACGGTCTCGGCGGCACGCTGCATCACCTGCGGCGGCCACTGATGGAAGAGTTCGGCGAAGGTTATCGGCTGATCGCCATCGACCGGCCGGGTTCGGGCTATTCGACACGCGGCGTGGGGCTCGACGGGAGGCTTGCCGAGCAGGCGCGGCAGACGGTGCGCTTCATCGAGGCGCTGGGGCTGGAGAAGCCGCTGCTCGTCGGCCATTCGCTCGGCGGCGCCATCGCGCTTGCGGTGGCGCTCGACTATCCCGACAGGATTTCGGGCCTCGCGCTGATCTCGCCGCTGACGCATTACGAGGAGGAGCCGCCGGAGGAATTCAGGGCTCTGGCGATCACCTCGCCGCTGCGTCGGCGCATCGTCGCAAACACCCTGGCGCTGCCGCTGGCGATCAGGAACGGGCCGAAGACGATGGAGTTCGTGTTCGGACCGCAGCAGCCGCCGCAGGACTACGCGGTGGCAGGCGGCGCGATGGCCGGGCTGCGGCCGGGGCACTTCTACGCAACATGCACCGATCTCGTGGCACTTCATCACGATCTGCCGCGCCAGCAGACGCGCTACGGCGAGATAGCCATGCCGGTCGGCATCCTGTTTGGAACCGAGGACCGGGTTCTGAACTACGAGCGGCAGGGGCTGGCGATGCAGGGCAAGGTCGCCGGGCTCGACCTCGAGATCGTCAACGGCATCGGCCACATGCCGCAATATGCGATCACTGGGCAGGTGGTCGCCTTCATCCGACGCATCGCAGAGCGCGCTTTCGCTGGCTGAGCGGCACCACCAACGCTGCTCAGCGTCCTACTACCGCCTTTGCCTTGCGTGCCAGTGTAGGGCTTTCCCCAAAAGCCGCGCGATAGCGTCGGGCGAAAGACGAGGCCGAGTTGAAGCCCGTCTGCGCCGCGATCTCGGTGATCGACTTGCGCGTGTCCAGTAGCAGCCGGCGTCCCGCCTTCAGGCGCAGGGAGAGATAACATTCGCGTGGCGTCAAGTTGACCGTCTGCCGGAACAGCACCTCCAGCATCCGCTCACTCAGGCCGACGGCGCGAGCGACCGCGCGGACGCTTTTCGGCTGTTCGACATGCCGCTCCATGATACGCATCGCGGCCGATACCCGCGGCTCCTCCCAGTCGAGGCGGCCAAGCGAAACCATCGGTTGCGGGTCGTCAGCTTTATGAACCTGATCGTAGATGAAGATCGAGGCGACCTCCAGCGCAAGCCAGTATCCCTGGCGCTCGCGTATCAGGTTCAGAACCATGTCGAGGGCGAGCGAGGCGCCTCCCGTCGTGAAGCGGTTTCCGTCGACCACAAAACGATCCGCCAGCACGGAGATCGCGGGAAAGGTGGTCGCGAGTTGATCGAGATCCTCCCAATGGGTCGTGGCACGCCTGCCGTCCAGAAGCCCGGCATGACCGAGCACCCACACACCAGACTCCACGCCGCCCAGAGCAATTCCCCGTCTTGCGACCTTGCGAAGATCGGCCAGCAGCGAGGGGGTGATGTGCCTGGCGACGTTGAATGCCGCAAGCACGATCAACGCATCGCGGGGCTCGTCCGGGTCGAACGGGCCTTGAACGGGGAAGGGCAAGCCACTGGATGTGACTACGGCGTTGCCGTCCGGGCTGACAATGCGCCACGAATAAAAGTCGTACGCGCCCGCGCGATTGGCGGCACGCAGCGGCTCGAGTGTCGCGGCGAAAGAAAGCAGCGAGAATTCGGGAAGCATCAGAAAGCTGATGCGAAGGGGCTTGAGAGAGGGGACAAATATCGACTGCATTGCGGAAAATGCTAACTTTGCTTCGGATAATGGGGCGTTTGCAACATCCTGTCCAGCTTATGATTCTAGACGGCCAGAAGGCCGTCCGGCCGTTGCCCGCCAGTCGGGGCTGCCGGGTTCGTGGACATATCGAGGAGGAGACTTCCATGAAGAAACTGAGCGTGGTTGCGGTGGCTGCATATGGTATTGCGAGCACGATGCCCGCCATTGCCAGCGAACGCGAGATGACGGCGGGAGATCCCGCATCGCTCAGGCTCCAGAGCGATTTCGACCATATCGGCGCCGAGGTACACGCGCTGACTAAGGACGACCGCACCTCCTACTATATCGATGAAGGCGACAGCGACGACCGCGCGGTTGTCTTTATCGGAGGGCAGGGCACCAGTCTCGAGGCATTCCAGCTTACAGAGTTCGCCCGGACCATGCGTCAGGAACTGGGCCTGCGGATTGTCTCGGTCGAGCGGAACGGTTTCGGCGAGTCCGAATTCGATCCCGATCTGGGCTACGGCGATTATGTCAAAGAGGTTCTTGCGGTTCTGGACCACCTTGGTGTCGACAAGTTTTCCGTGATGGCGATCTCCGGGGGCGGTGCCTATGCGGCCCATCTGGCGGCGGCCGTACCGGACCGTATCCTTTCCCTGCATGCGGGCGCTGCGATTTCCAGAACCCTGCCGACCCGCACCGAGCCCGATTGCTCGCGCAGCGCCGAGGAATGGAAGGAGCGGCTGAGCGCATACAGCGAGAAGCCGAAAGACTGGTGGGGCGTACCGGGTTCACCCGTACTGGTCATTCCGGGCTGGCAGACAACGGCCTACGCCGATGCGACCCGCTCCTTCTATGTCGCAGGCCAGCTTGGCGATGCGACGGCGCTGGCCCACGAATACGCGCTGGTATGCGGAGACAACGCGGTTGTCGACGTTTCCGCGGTCGAGGCGCCGGTTTATCTGTATTACGGTGCGGCGGACCAATCCGTGACCGTGGAACAGATGGAGCAGTGGAAGGCCGCGTTTCCGAATGTTGCGAAAGCGATCGTATATCCCGATGAAGGGCATACGGTGCAGTATCGCCACTGGGACCAGATTCTCACGGACATGGCGGGGTATGACGGCTACACCGTGGTGTGCAGGGACGATGCGAGCAAGCTCGTGGCCGACGCCGAGGTCGGCGACGACGAGCATCTCGGAATCTGCGCGTGGCAGGTGCAATCCGCAAACTAGAACCGCACCCGGGAGGCGCAAGGCGCCTCCCGGTTCCTTTTGCCGACCGCGCACGACAGGCACGGGCTGAAGGTCGTAACAGTGCCGTTGACGAATTGATCCGAACGCTGGAAAAGCACGGTGTGCGGGCGTGGCGGAACTGGTAGACGCAAGGGACTTAAAATCCCTCGACTTCGGTCATCCGGGTTCGATCCCCGGCGCCCGCACCATTTTGTTGCATCTCACGCGAGCTCGCTTTGCTCACCGTTCCGATGGGGCGGCCTGACCGGCCGACGGGCGGTCGCCTCTGCAACCCTTCGGATTTCATCCATCGCCAACGCCGATCAATCCTCCTCGACGAAGACTTCCTCGCGCTTGCGGCGGATGGCCGGCAGCAGCGACAGGATGATGGCGATCGCGGCGAGCGCCAGAAGCGTCGCGCTGATCGGCCGCTCGATGAAGGTCATCGGATCGCCGCGCGATATGATCATCGCCCGGCGCAGATGCTCTTCCAGCAACGGCCCCAGCACGAAGCCGAGCAGCAGCGG
>JAEWFU010000368.1 GCA_023388675.1 Pseudomonadota bacterium
GCCGCCTGGGAAACCACGGAACCTTACTATCCCGAACGCAGCCACGGTCCGCTGGACTTCAACACCTATCTGATGCCGGGGCCGGGTGACATCGCCCCCCATAACATCGCGATCCTCGAGCGTCCCGCGCCGGACGGCCCCTATGGCGGCAAGGGCCCGGGCGAAATGTGCGCCAATCCGGTGCTTCCGGCGATGGTCAATGCCGTTTTCAATGCCGTCGGCGTCCGCATCGACGAATTGCCGATCACGCCGGAAAAAGTGCTGCGCGGCATCCGCGCCAATGGCGGCGCGCAGCCGCAGGGCCGGCGGGGCTGAGGGGCTTTCAGGATGCAGGTGCTCTACGTTGCCCCCCTCTGTCCTGCCGGATGCCGCCCTACGCCAGGGCTTCGGGCGTTCGTCGCTCGAAAAGCCAAATCGTTGGCTTTTCGTCCGCCTCGCGGACCACTCCTCACCCCCCACGGGGGGGGAGATCGGCAGCTTCGCGCTCGTCGTCCTTTCTGCAACGCCCAGGTTGGCGATTTGCGAAAGTCGGGCGGCCGGCTGATCTCCCCCCTCGTGGGGGAGATGTCCGGAAGGACAGAGGGGCGCGCAAAGGAACGCGACGGTGACCAGCGGGGTGCCCCATGCCGATAAGGCGCTCCATTGTCGGCATAGACAGCCCCGACCGCCTCGCGACCTCGCTGCGCGATGCGCAATACCTGGCCGATGACAGCCTTGCCACGGCGGCCTATCTCGCGCTGGCGCTCGGCAAGCCGCTGCTGCTCGAGGGGGCGCCGGGGGTCGGCAAGACCGAGGGTGCAAAGGCCATCGCCTCCGTGCTCGGACGCCAGCTCGTGCGGCTGCAATGTTACGAGGGCATCGATTCCGCCCACGCGCTTTACGAGTGGAACTATCCGCGCCAGATGCTGGCGATCCGGCAGGCGCGGGAGGAATTCGTCAACATCTATGCGGACGATTTCCTCATCGCGCGGCCCATGCTGGAGACGCTGCGCCATCCGCGCGACACGGTGCTGCTGATCGACGAGATCGACCGCGCCGATCATGAGTTCGAAGCGTTTCTGCTGGAATTCCTGTCCGATTTCTCGATCTCGATTCCCGAGCGTGGGACGATCCGCGCGCAGGAGCATCCGGTGGTCGTGCTGACCTCCAACCGCACCCGCGAGCTTCACGAAGCCTTGCGGCGGCGCTGCGTCTATCACTGGATCGATTATCCCCATCCCACCCGCGAGGCAGAGATCGTGATGATGCGCGCCAGCCAGGTCGCGCACGACACGGCCTATCGCGTGGTTGCCGCCGTCGGCGCGCTGCGTGCCGAGCCGCTCGCGAAACCGCCGGGCGTGGCGGAAACCGTGGAGTGGGCCGAAGCCGCGACCCTGCTGCACGAGCAGGGCGCGCCGTGGCCGGCGGCATTCCGCCGAGCCATCGGCGTTGCGCTGAAGGATCAGGACGATCTCACGTTCCTCGAACCCCGCCTCGACGATATGCTGCGGGAGGCCGCGGCGTGAACGACACGCTCCCCCGTCCGCTTCTGCCTTTCGTCGAATTCGCGACCCTGTTGCGAATGAATGGCTTCGCGGTTGCGCCGGAGCAGACGCAGACCTTCGTCGCGGCGGTCGGACTGCTCGGTCCGCGCTCGATGGAGGACATTCACCGCGCCGCCCTCGCCACAATCGGCCCGTCGCCGGATCGCCGCGACGAGTTCGACGCGCTGTTTCGACTGGCCTTTCTCGGGCAATCGCTTCCGGCCGCAACCGGCGAGCCGGACGAGGACGAACTGGAGGCCTATGACGATCGCGACGGTGGGATGGAGCCGCCTGAAACCGACGAGGCCGAAGAGTCGGGCGGCACGCCGACAGGGGTGGAGCGCTTGTTCAATCGCCGTTTTGCCGGGCTCTCGGAAGCCGAGGCGCTTCGCCGTTTCCGCCGTCGCGCGCCATCGGAACTGCCGCGCAGGCGCTCGCGGCGGCTTGTCGCCTCCAAGCGACGCGGGCGTCTCGACATGCGCGGCGCGCTGCGCGAAGCGGTCGCGCGCGACGGCGAGGTCGTGCGTCTGCCGACGCTCGACCGCAGGCAGCGCCGCCGGCGTGTCCTGTTGTTGATCGACGTGTCCGGATCGATGAAGGACAACACCGATACCTATCTGCGCTTTGCCCATGCTTTGGCTCAGGCGACGGACAGGCTCGAGGTCTTCACGCTCGGAACCCGCCTCACGCGCATCACGCGCGCGCTACGCCGGCGCAGCCGCGACCAGGCGCTTGAGCTTGCGTCGACGCTGGTGGCGGACTGGGATGGCGGCACGCGGCTTGGCGATGCCTTGCAGGCCTTCCTCGCCGTGCCGCGCTTTTCCGGTTTCTCGCGCGGGGCGCTGGTGGTCGTCCTTTCCGACGGTTTGGAGCGCGGCGATCACGCCGCCATGACCGATGCCATGCAACGCCTGGCGCGCCTTGCATGGCGAATCCTCTGGCTGAATCCGCTTGCCGGCGGCGCGGCCTATTCCGCCGAGACCGGCGCGCTCAGGTCGGTGCTGCCGTTCATCGACCGGCTCGGCGATGGCTCGAGCGCGCGCAGCGTGTGCGCAGAGGTACTCGGCTTCGAACGGAGACTGTCTGCATGAAGATCATCGACGCGCATCATCATATCTGGCGGCAGGCCGATCTGCCCTGGCTTCTCGGCCCGACCCAGCCGCGCATCTTCGGCGCATACGACGCGATCAAGCGCGACTATCCGATCGAGGAATATCTGGAGGACATTGCGGGAAGCGGCGTCGAGAAATCCGTCTACGTGCAGGCGAACTGGGCGCCCAACTGGGCCGAGGACGAGGTCGCCTGGGTGCAGGAAACGGCCGACCGCACCGGCTGGCCGCATGCGATCGTCGGCTATTGCGACATGACGGTCCCGGACGCGCGGCCCGCACTGGACAAGCTTGCGAAATATCCGCTGATGCGCGGCATCCGCCAGCAGTTCCACTGGCACGAGAACGAGCAGTATCGCTTCGCCAGGACGCCCGATCTTTGCCGTGACGCCAATGTGCAGCGCAACGTCGCCTATCTGAGGGACTACGACTGGAGCTTCGACCTGCAGGTCTTCGCCGACCAGATGGATGGGGCGGCCGAGCTTGCGGAAGCCTGCCCCAAGATCACGTTCATCCTCCAGCATGCCGGCATGCTGGAGGACCTTTCGGATGACGGCCGCGCCAATTGGAAGGCGCAGATGCGCAAGCTTGCAAAGCAGGAGAACGTCGTCTCGAAGCTTTCGGCCTTCGGCACCTTCATCCACCAGAACGACGCTGCGCACATCGAGCGCATCCTGCATGACACCGTCGCGATCTTCGGCGCGAAACGCTGCCTCTATGGCTCCAATTTCCCCATCGAGAAACTGTGGACCAGCTACGGGGAACTGATGCGTGCCTTCCTGAAGGCCGCGAACGACCTCAGTGCGGGACGGCGGAAGGCGATCTTTTACGACACGGCAAAGCGAGTCTACCGGCTTTAGAGCATCGGACCGAAAAGTGGGAACCGGTTTTCGGATGAATCCGATGCGCAAACAAAAAGATCGATCGCCAGCTATGCGTCCGTCAGGACGCTTGGCGATCTAGCATCAGGCAAGGAAGGGAGAGGGACCATGGCTCTTGAGATCAAGGTTCTCGACTATGGCGACATCGAGCTCGAATCGAGCTTCCTCGTGCTCGGCCGCAACTGCGGCATCAGGGCGCGCGTCTATACCTACGGCTTCCTGATCCTCGGTGGGCAATATCCGATCCTTGTCGACACCGGGTTCCGCGACAATGCGATCATGGAAACGCTGGGCATGCGTGGCCTGCAATTTCATGAGCAGATGATCGAGAACCAGCTTGCACGGCACGGGCTCAAGCCCGGCGACATCCGCTACATCTGCCATACGCATCTGCACATCGACCATGCCGGCAAGGACGATCATTTCCCGATGAACACGACGGTGGTGATAAACCGCCGGGAGATGGAATGCTCGGTCTCGGGCCTCATGCATCCGCAATATCCGAAGCCCGACATCATGCACCTCGTCGAGCGGCTGCACACGCCCGGCGCGCTACGCTTCGAGGATCTGGAGCTTTCGGGGCCGGTTGAGCTGATCCCCGGCGTGGTGCTGGAGGCCGCCAACGCCCACACCGAGGGCTCGATGAACGTCCATGTCGAGACCGCCGAGGGCCGCGCTACCATCTGCGGCGATGTGATCTACGACATCCAGAACCAGATCGTCGAACCGTTCCATCAGATTCAGGCGCATGAGCCGCAGGTCACCGGCAACCACGCCGGATCGAAACGCTCGGAAAAGGCTGCGATCAAGAAGCTGCTCAACGGTTCGCGCTTCCTGCTGCCGGTGCACGACAAGCCGGCCAAGGTGGAAAACGGCCAGATCGTCGGCAGGCTCGACATGGCCGTGCCTGGGCCGGTGAGCCAGACTGTTCACCGCCGCAACTGGTTTCCGGCCTAGGTTCGGCAGTACGAGGAGGAGACAATGGCGCACGACGCAGCAAGACCGCACTTCCGCGATCTGATCGACGAACACGCGCCGGTGCGGCAGATCGGGTCCGGCTTCATCTTCACCGAGGGGCCGATCTGGCATCCGGTCGAGCACCATCTGCTGTTCTCGGACATGCCCGGCGATGTGCGTCGGCGCTGGGACCGCGACGGCGTGCGGGAGGTGATGCGGCCGGCCCACAAGGGCAACGGCATGACCTACGATGCCGACCTCAACCTGCTTGTCTGCGAGCACGCCACGTCGAGCGTCGCGCGCTTCGGGGCGGACGGCCGCCGCGACGTGCTCGCCAGCCATTTCGAGGGCAGGGAACTGAACAGCCCGAACGATCTGTGCGTGCACTCCAGCGGCGCGATCTATTTCTCCGACCCGTGGTACGGCCGGATGGCGCATTACGGCGTGGAGCGGCCGCGCCAGCTCGGATGGCAGGGCGTGTTCCGTATCCCGCCGGGGCAGGTCGGCGGTGAGCCGCAACTGCTGGTCGACCGCTATCTCTTCAGCCAGCCCAACGGACTGTGTTTCTCGCCCGATGAGACGCTGCTCTATGTGAACGACACCGAGCAGTGCAACATCCGCGTCTTCGACGTGAAGCCGGACGGCACGCTGGACGGCGGTCGCCTGTTCGCCTCCGGCATCAAGGATACGCTGAAGTCGGGCGTGCCCGATGGCATGAAGTGCGATGCGGAGGGCAACGTCTGGGTGACGGCGCCGGGCGGCGTGTGGGTCTACGATCCGGCAGGGCAGCTTCTCGGCAAGGTTTCGATCCCCGAACTGCCGGCAAACCTGCACTGGGGCGGGGAAGACTGGCGCACGCTGTTCGTCTGCGCGTCGACCTCGGTCTATGCCGTGGACGTCAAGATCGGACCGCGCAGCGAACCCTTCATGCGCTCGCGGAGCGCCGCGCGCTCGGGGGCGCCATCCCCCAGCCAGCCCGTCGCTGCGGCCAGCGATGGCAGCTTCAAGCTGGACACGTCGCGTTGCGCGCTCATCATCCAGGATATGCAGAACGATGTGGTGATGGACGGCGGCGCGTTTGCCGATTCCGGTTCACCCCAGCATTGTCGCGAGCAGAACGCGATCGAAAATGCGCGCCGCCTCGCCGAGCATTGTCGCGCGATCGGCGTGCCGGTGATCCATGTCTGGTTCGAGGTCGACAACGCCGGCCGCGGCATGACGCTGAACGCGCCGCTGTTCGAGAACACGATGCAGGCCAACGCGCTGGTGAAAGGCAGTTGGGGCGCCCAGCCCGTGCCGGGACTGGAGGCGCAGGCGGGCGACCATGTCGTTTCCAAAAGCCGCATGAGCGCCTGGGAAGGCACCAGCCTGGAAACCGTGCTCAAGGCCGAGGGCCGGGACACCATCATCGAGACCGGCGCCTGGACCAACATGTCTATCGAGCACACGGCGCGAACCGGGGCCGACAAGGGCTACATCATGATCGTGCCGGAGGATGCCTGCTCGACCATGAACGCCGACTGGCACCGCGCCTCGATTGACTACGCGTTGCAGAATGTCGCCGCCGTGACCACGACGGATGAGGTTTTGCGGGCTCTGGGCTCGGCCGGATAGCGCGCTCTGCCCGGCCGGGCAACGTTGCTCGCGGAAAATCTCATGCTACGCGTTGACATGGTCTGCGTGGCAGATACTAGATGTAGTCGTCATGGTTCTTGCGAGTCGGGTTTAGACTCAAGAGCTAAGAGGGAAGCCGGTGCGCA
>JAEWFU010000393.1 GCA_023388675.1 Pseudomonadota bacterium
GCGGCGAGGGGCGTTCGTACTTCAGAGGCGTGCCGCTCATGACCATCGGGGCGCGTACCGAGGGCAGCGTGTTGCCCTGGCCGTCGTCGAGGTCCACGCGCATGCCGCGCGCGACGACCTGCGGATCCCCGAACATCTGCGCGATGTCGTTGATCGGGCTTGCCGGCACGGCCGCCGCATCGAGCAACGGCAGCAGCGCCTCGCGCTCCCAGCCCGCCAGCGTCTCCACGATCGTTTCGCGCAGCCGGACGCGGTTGGTCACGCGCGCCGGATTTGTGGCGAAGTCGGGATCGGTTGCGAGATGGTCGAGCCCGACGACCTTACAGAAGCGCTGGAACTGGCCATCATTGCCCACTGCGAGGATGAAGAAACCGTCCTTCACCGGCAGCACCTCGTAGGGCGCGATATTCATGTGGGCATTGCCCATCTGAACCGGCGGATTGCCGGAAACCAGATAGTTGAGGTTCTGGTTGCCGAGTATGGAAACCTGCGTGTCGAGCAGCGCCATGTCGATATGCTGGCCCTCGCCGGTTGCTTCCGCATGGCGCAGGGCGGCCTGTATCGCGATCACCGAATAGAGCCCGGTGAAGATGTCGGAGACCGCGACGCCCACCTTCTGCGGCTCGCGGCCGGGCTCGCCGGTGATCGACATCAGGCCGCCGATGCCCTGGATGATGAAATCGTAGCCGGCTCGTGGCGCATACGGCCCGTCCTGCCCGAAACCGGTGATCGAGCAATAGACAAGGCGCGGGTTGATCGCCTTGAGGCTGTCATAGTCGAGCCCGTATTTCTTCAGCCCGCCGACCTTGAAATTCTCGATCAGGACATCGGCCGTCGCGACCAGCTTGCGCACCGTCTCCGCGCCCTCCGGCGTGGAGAAATCCACGGCGATCGAGCGTTTGCCGCGATTGGTGGAATGGTAATAGGCGGCCGACAGGTTCTCGTCGTCATGGCTCATGACGAAGGGCGGGCCCCATTTGCGGGTGTCGTCACCGCCGTCGGGGTTCTCGATCTTGATGACGTCCGCGCCGAGATCGGCGAGCACCTGCCCGCCCCAGGGCCCGGCGAGGATGCGGGCAAGTTCAATCACGCGTACGCCCTTGAGCGGCGGTTCGGCCATGGCTGCTGCAGGCTCCCTTGACAGTCGTGCGTGCCTAGCAGATCGGCCCGCTCCGGTTAACCGAAAACTCCGAATAGGATCATGCCGTTTATGCATCATCGCCGGGAGTTGGACGGCAAGTCCGCAACCATCAGATCGCGGGAGGCGTCCGCTGCCCGTCGCCGAGGACGGCGTCATCGATCCACCGGCCGAAATCGGCCATGATGACGTCCCGGTTCAATTCGTTGAGAGATTCGTGCCGGGTTTCCGGGTAAATCGTTGAAACGAGATTCGAAAAGCCCATCCGGCGCATCCGGTCGACCAGGCGGGTAACCGTCTTGCCGAAGCGGGATTCCGGATCACCGCCGCCGCCCAGCAGGTGAAACGGCATGTCCTTGCGGATGCCCTCGAAGTTGCGGTCGTCCGCACCGGCGAAAACGAAGTCGAAGACGGCCTGCCACATGCCGACGGACGGATCCCAGCCGCACAGAGGATCGGCGATGTAGAGGTCGACCTCTGCCTGGTCGCGCGATAGCCAGTCGAAGGGCGTGCGGCCGTCGTTGGCCTCTTTCGCCCATGCCCCGAACGTCAATTTCGGGAGGATGCGCGAGGGCACGTCCGAGCCCAGCCTGAATTTCTCCCAGGCAAGCACGAGCTGCGCCAGCCTGCCCAGTAGTCCGGCCGAGAAGTTGCAGTTCCAGATCGCCGCTCCCGCTGCGCGCTGCGCGTGCTTCAGCATGAAATTCATGGCGATCAGCGAGCCCATCGAATGGCCGAAGACGATGACCGGCACGCCGGGGTGGTCCTGGGCGATGGTATCGTGGACAGCGGCTACATCGGCGATCACCTTGTCGGCGGCGGGCTCTGCGCCGAAATGGCCGAGCGGCGCGTCCGGGGCCTTCGTGTAGCCGTGACCGCGATGGTCGTGCGCATAAAGCGCAATACCCTGCGTCTTCAGGAACTCGGCGAAACGCGCGTAGCGCGCCGCGTGCTCGGCGAGGCCGTGATTGAGCTGCACCACAGCGCGCACGTGTGTCTGCGGTGCGGAGCTATAGAGGTTGAGTGTTGCGCCGGTGGGGGATTCCAGCGTTCGCTGCGTATCGAAGGCCATCATGTTATTCGTATTTTGTGCGAAAGAGTTTCAAGCCGTAGCGCGAAGTCAGCAGCCAGGCTATCCCTCTGCAACCGTGGAGGCCGGGAAACAGCGAAAATTGCCGTCGGCCGGCGATGTCTTGCGCGAGAAATAGGCACGGCAAAAGTCTGCTTAAGGGTTGGGCGGAGGCTTGCCAAGCGTACCGACACGCTGTTTCATGAGGGGATAAAAACAATACTCAATCCAGATGGGGTTCCAATGTTCACACGCAGATCGTTTTCACTGGCGGCGACCTTATTGGCCGGCGGTCTCGCCATGGGCGCCATGGCTGCGCCTGCCGCCGCGCAGACCGACATCAAGTTCACCCTCGACTGGAAGTTCGAGGGGCCGGCCGCCGGTTTCTTCCTCGCCGCCGACAACGGGCATTTCGAGGCGGAAGGCCTCAACGTGACGATCGATTCCGGCAATGGCTCGGTCGAGGTCATCCCGCGCGTGGCGACCGGCGCCTACCAGATGGGCTTCGGCGACATCAATTCGCTGATCAAGTTCCTGGACGAGGACCCCTCGCAGAAGGTTCGCGCGGCGATGGTCATCTACGAACGGCCGCCCTTTTCGGTGATCGGCCGCAAGTCGCTGGGCGTGACCGAGGACCCGAAGTCGCTCGAGGGCAGGAAGCTCGGAGCGCCGCCGCCCGACGGCGCCTTCGCGCAGTGGCCGGCTTTCGTGCAGGCCGCCGGCATCGACGAGAGCAAGGTCACCATCGAAAGCGTCGGCTTCCCGGTGCGCGAGCCTATGCTGGCGCAGGGCCAGGTCGACGGCATATTCGGCTTCGCCTTCTCCTCGGTGCTCAACCTCAAGGCGCAGGGGGTTCCGGCCGACGACATCTCGATGATCATGATGGCCGAGAACGGACTTGATCTCTACGGCAATTCGATCCTGATCAACACCGACTTCGCGCAGGCCAATCCCGATGCGGTCAAGGGCTTCCTCAGGGCGCTCGCCAAGGGCTTCGCCGATGCGGTCGCGGACCCGGATGCCGGCGTGGCCGCGGTGATGAAGCGCAATGAAGTGCTCAACGCGGATATCGAGCGCGAGCGCCTCGACATGGCCAACGCGCGCAACATCAGGACGCCCTATGTGGTCGAGAACGGCTTCGGCGGGATCGACGAGGGCAAGCTCGCCCAATCGATCGAATATCTGAAAGTGTCCATGGGGCTGAAGGGCGCCGTCGGTCCCGATGACGTGTTCGACGCCTCCTATCTGCCGCCCAAGGAAGAACGGATGCTGCCCTGATTGGGGTTAAGAGGGGACGCGGGAGCTGGCGACGGGGAACCGCCGGCTCCCGCACGATCATTTCAGGGTCAGCAGAGGGCAGATGAGCCAGTCACTCGTCACCATCCAGGACGTCGATATGCGCTATGGCGGGCCAGAGGGCCTGCTTGCCGTCGAAGGCCTTTCACTTGAAGTCGCCACCGGCGAGTTCGCCGCCGTCGTCGGTCCGTCGGGTTGCGGCAAGTCCACGTTGATGAAGCTCGTCACCGGGCTCTACATCCCGCAGGAGGGTGCGGTCACCGTTGCCGGGGCGCGGGTGACCAAGCCTGTCAACATCGTCGGGATGGCCTTCCAGAACCCGACGATGCTGCCCTGGCGGACCACACTCGACAACATCCTGCTGCCGCTGGAGGTGGTGGACCGCCACCGCCACCGGCTGCGTCGCCACAAGGCGGAGTACGTCGAAAAGGCCGAGAAGCTGCTGGAGACCGTCGGCCTGAAGGGGTTCGGCCAGAAATTTCCCTGGCAGCTTTCCGGCGGCATGCAGCAGCGTGCGAACCTGTGCCGCGCGCTGATCCACGAGCCCGACCTGCTGATGCTCGACGAGCCGTTCGGCGCGCTCGACTCCTTCACCCGCGAGGAGCTCTGGTGCGTCATCCGCGACCTGCACGCCGCGCAAGGGGTGACGATCGTTCTCGTCACGCATGACCTTCGCGAGGCTGTCTTCCTCGCCGACCGCATCTTCGTCATGAGCGCGAGGCCGGGCCGTATCATCAAGAACCAGACCGTTCCTTTCGCGCGTCCGCGCGATCTGGAAATTCTCTACCAGTCCGATTTCAACGACATCGTGCACGAACTGCGTGGCGACATCGCGGATGCGAGGAAGGCGGCATGAGCGCGCGGAACAAAGGTTTCGACTGGATCGCGGCAGCACCCTGGCTTTATACGATCGGCCTGTTCGTCGTCTGGGAGCTGGTCGTCCGCGTCTTCAGCCTGCCCCAGTATCTGCTGCCTGCACCGAGCAATATCGCCATCTCGATCTGGCAGTACTGGCCGGCGATCTGGAAGAATTCGCTGCAGACGCTCTACACCACGACCGTAGGCTTCGTGCTGGCGGTCGTCGGTGGGCTGGCGCTCGGCATCCTCGTCGGCTGGTCGCGCTTCATCTATGCGGGGCTTTACCCCCTGATGGTCGGCTTCAACGCGATCCCCAAGGTCGCCGTGGTGCCCATTCTGGTCATCTGGTTCGGCATTGGCACGATCCCGGCGATTCTCACCGCTTTTCTGATCGCCTTCTTCCCCATCGTCGTGAACGTAGCGACCGGGCTTGCCACCATCGAGCCGGAGATGGAGGACGTGCTGCGCGCGCTCGGCGCGAAGAAGATGGACATCATGCTCAAGGTCGGTATCCCGCGCTCGATGCCGTATTTCTTCGGTTCGCTGAAGATCGCAATCACGCTCGCCTTCGTCGGCTCCGTAATCGCCGAGACCGTCGCTGCAAATTCCGGCCTCGGCCACATGATGCTCGCCGCGCAGAGCCAGTTCAACGTGCCGCTGGTTTGGGCCGGGCTCATCATGCTGGCGATCGAAGGCATCATCATGTACGCGGTGATGGCCTGGGTGGAGATGCGGATGACCGGCTGGGCGCATCGCAGCCAGATGGCGCAGGTGTAACCCGTCGGCCATCCTTGCTGCAGAGGCTCCGCTTTACGCGGCTTGCCGGGCCCAACTCGGAAAGGGGTCGGCGAGGTCGCGCCAGCGGCCGGGCATGAAATCGCGTTCTGGCACAAGGCAAGCGTCGAGTTCGGCGCGAATCCGGTTCTCGTCCATCGGGTCGCAGCCGATGAAGACGAGTTCCTGCCGGCGGTCGCCCCAGATCGGGTCCAGATAGGGCCGCATCGCAGCGCGCCATTCCGGATGGTCCGGCCACTGGTGTCTTGGAACCGATGCCCACCACAGGCCGCGCTTGCCGGTTCGCACCAGCGCGCCGGCCTGGCTGAGTTCCCCGACATGGTGCGGTCGCGTTGCCAGCCAGAAGAACCCCTTTGCGCGCACCACGCCCGGCCACGATCGGTTGACGAAGGCCTGCAGCTTCGTCGGGTCGAAAGGCCGCCGCTCGCGGTAGACGAAGGAGCGGATGCCGTATTCCTCGGTCTCGGGAACGTGGTCCCGGAAGCCGTTCAACTCTTTGACCCACAGCGGGTTGCTTTGCGCCTTTTCGAAGTCGAAGAGGCCGGTATTGAGCACCCGGTCGAGCGGCGCGCGGGCAAAATCGGTTTCGATCAGTTCGGCTTCCGGGTTGAGCGCGCGGACGATCTTGCGAGCCAGATCGAGTTCTTGCGCGGAGGTGTCGGAGACCTTGTTGAGCACGATCACGTCGGCGAATTCGATCTGCTCGACGAGCAGGTCGACCAGCGCCCGGTCGTCGCCAGCACCGGCGGTCTCGCCCCGATCTCGCAAGAAATCCGACGACGCGTAATCCTTCAAAAGGTTCGCCGCGTCGACCACGGTGACCATGGTGTCGAGGCGGGCAACGTCCGAGAGGCTTTCGCCGTTCTCGTCGCGGAAATCGAAGGTGGTCGCCACCGGCAGGGGTTCTGCAATGCCGGTTCCCTCGATGAGCAGGTAGTCGAACCGGCCTTCGCGCGACAGCCGGCGGACCTCGTGCAAGAGATCGTCGCGCAGCGTGCAGCAGATGCAGCCATTGGTCATCTCGACCAGTTGCTCGTCCGTCCGGGAGAGATTGGCGCCGCCGTCTCGCACCAGTGCTGCATCGATGTTCACTTC
>JAEWFU010000492.1 GCA_023388675.1 Pseudomonadota bacterium
GCCGTGCCCGTCTCCGCCATCTGGGTTTCGATGGCATCGAACCACTGGTCGTCGCGGGCCTGCTCGGCGAGCAGCCGGTTGCGGCCGCGCATCGCCTTTTCATAGTCCAGCGCGCGTCGTCCGTGGGCGGGGTCGATGGCCAGCACCAGCCTGTCGATGAAACGGCGCCGGTCGCCCGCAGGGCCCGTGAACAGCGCGTCCATCGCCGGCACCAGCCAGATGACCCGCAGCCATTCCAGCATCTCGTCGGCGGAGCGCGCGGTCGCACCGTTGATGCGCACCTTGCGGCCCACGCTGTCGCCGTTCGCACCCCGCTCGCCGAGCGTCCCTGTGCCGATCTCGACCTCGCCGAACACGCCCGCCACTCGCGCATGGATCGCAAAGCCGCTGTCCGAACCGCTGCGCGCCACGTCGTCGAGCGTCGCTCTCCGCAGGCCGCGCCCGGGCGTCAGGAACGAGATCGCTTCCAGCAGATTGGTCTTGCCGGCGCCGTTCTCGCCGGTCAGCACGACGGGGCCGGCGTTGAAATCGAGCGCAAGGCTTTCGTAGTTGCGGAAATCGGTCAACAGCAGGCGTTCGATACGGGTCTGGGCGTGCCGCTCTTGTGGGGGGTAGTCCTGTGTCACGGTTCCGTGAACATCCTCGTCCGGGATCGACCACATGCCGTTGTGCGTCCTTCGAGGCTCGCTTCGCTCGCACCTCAGGATGAGGGAAGTGGATTGATCGAACCCACCCGCAGCGGGCTCGATGCACTACAGCCCTCATCCTGAGGTGCGAGCGCATCGAGCGCACCACATTGCGGGTTCGACAAAGCACCTCCCTCATCCTGAGGTGCGAGCGCAGCGAGCCTCGAAGGACGCACAGCGCCGGCAGGCGTGTCGAGCATTGCCCGCGCCTAGACGCGCATCGGCATCAGCACGTAGAGCGCGTGGTCGTCCGTCATGTCGTGGATCAGCGTCGGCGCGCCGGCATCGGCCAGCATGAAGCGCGCCTCGCTGCCCGAAAGCTGCGCGGCGACGTCCAGCAGATATTTGGCATTGAAGCCGATCTCGATCGGGTCGGCATCGTAGTCCGCCGCCACTTCCTCGGTCGCGCTGCCCGAATCCGGGTTGTTCACCGTCAGCGTCACCTGGCCGGAAGCAATCGACAGCTTCACCGCCCGCCCACGCTCGGACGAGATCGTCGACACGCGGTCCACGGCCTGGGCGAAGCTCTGCCGGTCGATGACGAGCTTCTTGTCGTTGCCGGTTGGAATGACGCGCTGATAGTCCGGGAATGTGCCGTCGATCAGCTTCGAGGTCAGCACGACGCTGCCGATGGTGAAGCGGATCTTGGTGTCGGAGAGTTCTGTCGTTACCGCCACGTCGGGATCGTCGACCAGCTTCTGCAGTTCGCTGACCGTCTTGCGCGGAATGATGATGCCCGGCATGCCTTCCGAGCCCGCCGGTGCATCGACTTCGGCCCGCGCCAGTCGGTGCCCGTCGGTGGCCACCGAGCGCAGCATCAGCTTGCCGCCTTCCTCGTGGGCGTGAAGGTAGATGCCGTTGAGATAGTACCGCGTCTCCTCTGTGGAGATGGCGAACTGGGTCTTTTCGATCAGGCCGCGCAGGGCCTGCGAATCGAGCCGGAAGATGTGGCTGAACGATCCCGCTGAGAGCTCGGGGAAGTCGGCCTGCGGCAGGCACTGCAGGCGGAACGACGAGCGGCCGGAGATCACCGACATCGAATTGCCGCTCTCGTCCACCTTCAGCATCACCTCCGAGCCGTCGGGCAGCTTGCGCACGATGTCGTAGAGCAGGTGTGCCGGCACGGTCGTCGCACCGGTCTGCTCGACCACTGCCGCGGTTGCTTCCGTCACCTCCAGGTCGAGATCCGTCGCCTTCATTTCCAGGCTCGCGCCGGAAGCCGACAGCAGCACGTTGGACAGGATCGGGATCGTGTTACGCCGCTCCACGACGCGATGGACGTGGTTCAGCGACTTCAGGAGGTTGGAGCGTTCGAGTGTAACACGCATGACACGCAAGTCTCGCAGCAAGCATTTCGGAAGCCGCGCCGCACATCCCTCGATGGGGCCTGCCGGACGCGCAAATGGACAACGAACCTGACAGGAAAATGCCTGCGAAGGCAAGCCCGCAGGGAGGTTGCGGACCCGCCAAGATAAGGTTTCTCAAGAGAAAAATGACTGGCCGGCCGGGGGATGGTCGTCCGCCCGGCCGGCTGGTCGTCAGGCCTGTTCGTTGATGAGCCTTTTCAGCAGCTCTATTTCCTGCGCCATGGTGTTGTCGGCGCCTGAAAGGCCCTCGATCTTGCGGACGGCGTGAAGCACCGTCGTATGGTCCCGGCCACCGAAACGACGGCCGATCTCGGGCAGGGAGCGGGGCGTCATCACCTTCGCCAGATACATCGCCACCTGTCGCGGCTTGACGATGGTGCGCGTGCGGCGGTTCGAGAGCAGCTCCGTCTTCGACACGTTGTAGTGGCGCGCAACGATCCTCTGGATGTCCTCGATGCGCACCCGCTTGGGTTCGCCCGCGCGGTAGACGTTGCCGAGCACCTCGTCGACCCAGGCGACCGACATTTCGGGCTCGAAGGACTGGCGGAACAGGATCTGGTTGAACGCGCCCTCGAGCTCCCGACCGCTTCCGGTCACCGCCTGCGCGATGTGCGCGAGGATTTCCTCGGGAATGTCGAGCGAAGGCACTTCCGCCACAGCGGCCGCGTGGCGCTGCTTCAGGATCGAAAGCCGCATCCCGTAGTCAGGCGTCGCCATTTCGAGCGCCACACCGCCGTTGAGGCGCGAGCGTACGCGCGGCTCCAGCGATTCCAGCTCGGAGGGCGGCCGGTCGGCGGCAACCACCACCTGCTTGGCGCTGTCCAGCAGCATGTTGATGAGGTGGCAGAACTCATGCTGGATCGACTTGCCCTGCAGGAACTGCATGTCGTCGATGATCAGGAGGTCGATGTCGCGGAGCTGCTCCTTCAGGTGCAGCGCGTAGTTGTCGCGGATCGCGGTTGCGAAGCGCCACATGAAGTATTCCGCCGTCAGGTAGACGACCCGCGCGTTCGGCTTGAGCCGGATCGCTTCGGCCGCGATCGCCTGCAGCAGGTGCGTCTTGCCCAGCCCGACCGAGGCATGGATGAAGAGCGGGTTGAAACGCAGGGCGTTGGACGAGGCCTCGGCCACCGAGCGCGCAGCCGCGAAGGCCACGCGGTTGGACGGCCCCTCGACAAAGGAAGCGAATGTGTAGCGGCTGTCGAGCGGCGAGCCGAGCACGGACTGCTTTCCGGCAAGGTCGGTTCCGTTCATGCGCGGCTGCGCCATCTTCTCGGTACGCGAATGTGTCGGCGTCGGCGCCGACATGCCGGCGGAAATCTGGCGCTCCGCCTTCTTGGCGGGCGCGCGCTCTTCCTCGACATGAGGCGCGGTGCTGCGCGTGGCGGACCGAACCACGATCTCCAGCTTGAGCATGCTGGGATCGCCCTGCTTCCACAGTTCGGCGATCAGGTCGAGATAGTGGTTGTTGATCCACTGGCGCAGAAACGCCGTCGGTACGGAGAGCCGTATCAGGCCACGGGAGGCCTCCGCGATCTTCATTCGACCGAACCAGCTCGAATAGACGTCGTTGCCAAGCCTGGCCTTGAGTTGCGCTTTTACGCGCTCGAAATTGGCCTCGGGCCCGCTCGCCGGCGTCATACCCTTCCTCTCCTCGATCTGGTGTGCTGGAACAAACGTGGCCGGTTCGGCCCGCTCTGCAATGCCGCTTTGCATCTTTCCTGACTTCCCTGTGTATTCGCTGTGGCGCGCCGTCGTCCGGATTGTTGTCCCCATCCGGTTGGGCGGGCGCCTTGTTTTTGTCTTTGCCGTACCTCGTTACTGTTTACCGGCGTCATCATCCTTTCATCTGTCCGCCGCTCTTCCGCACAGACCGGCGTTACTCATTTACAGAGACGCATCAGAACCCGCTCCCGGACTCGCACCCAGGAACAAAAAATACGTCACAATTTAACAGTCCCCTTGCGTCGAACAGGCACAATCAATCCGTCCGCGAACTTGCGCCCGCGCTACGCTGTTGCCGCTGTCTGGCTGGGATCAGCAGGGTTTGGGCCTGCCCCATTCGATGTCCGGACTTTACCGAATAGGCAGCGCGCAGGGCAAGAGACTGGTAAGGAAATTTTCACGATTCGGAGCGCAGATTCCGCTTGACGCGCTACGGGCGAAAGCCCCCGGTGAGAGAAGTCGTTACGATTCAAAACCTTTTGCCAGCAGTACTAAAAAGGCATCGCCTTTCACAAAAATGTCTTGACAGCCGGGTATCTGCTTCGAACGCGGCGGGTAAAAGGTCGTGGAATCGCAACCGCGAATAAGCGACTGATTTAAAAGGATATTTCCTAAGCCAAAAAAGGCAGGCTGCAGCGCTGTCTTGTTCCGGCTCAACTTATGGGCGAACAAGGGCAGGTTGCGCCGGCAAAATAGGGCGCGGCTGCGCGATGCCCACCGGAGCGCGCGGGAGGGCCGTTCCGCCAGGCAAAACAAAACCCGGCGAAGGGTCGCCGGGTTCGTGTTTCGACTAAAGGATTAAAGCCTTTATCAGGCGGTAAGCGTCTTGAGCCGCTGGGCAAGGCGGGAGACCTTGCGGGACGCCGTATTGCGATGAAGCACGCCCTTGGAGGCGGCGCGCATCAGTTCCGGCTGCGCGGCGGTGAATGCCGCCTGTGCCGCTGCCTTGTCGCCGCTGGCCAGAGCTTCCTCGACCTTGCGGATGAAGGTACGAACGCGCGAACGGCGGTTCTTGTTGATCGCCGTGCGGCGGGCGATCTTGCGCGTTGCCTTTTTGGCCGAAGACGTATTGGCCATGATGCCTCTCTCTCACTATGTCACGTGAATGCGTCAGAACGGATCGATTCCGCTTGAACCTATCGTCTGGCGCAAAAACAAAGGGGCAGCCATAGGCCACCTCAGTTGCGGCGGCTTATAGAGGAGCTTTCCCGGCGCGTCAACGCTTCAATGCGTCGCCGTCTCATCAGCGATTGCGGAAGGTCGCCGGCCGTTTTTCGGAGAACGCGGCCATGCCCTCTTTCTGGTCTTCCAGCGAAAACATCGCGTGGAAGACCCTGCGTTCGAAGCGCAGGCCCTCGGCAAGCGTGGTTTCATACGCGCGGTTGACGGCTTCCTTGTTCATCATCACTGCCGGCATCGACAGGCCGGCGATCTTTTCGGCGGCCTTGACCGCTTCCGCCACCACGTCGGCGGCCGGCACGACGCGTGAGACGAGCCCCGATCGCTCCGCCTCGGCTGCATCCATCATGCGGCCCGTCAGGCACATATCCATCGCCTTGGACTTGCCGACGAAGCGCGTGAGTCGCTGCGATCCACCCATGCCGGGCATCACGCCGAGCGTGATCTCGGGCTGGCCGAATTTCGCATTGTCGCCGGCGATGATGAAGTCGCACATCATCGCAAGCTCGCAGCCGCCGCCGAGCGCATAGCCGCAGACCGCTGCGATGATCGGCTTGCGGATGCGGGTCATGGCATCCCATCCGGCGAAGAAGTCGGCCATGTACATGTCGATGTAGGATTTCTCCTGCATCTCCTTGATGTCGGCCCCGGCGGCGAAGGCCTTTTCCGAGCCGGTGAGCACGATGGCACCGATCGCCTCGTCGGCCTCGAAGGCCTGGAGTGCCGCGACCACTTCCTCCATCACCACGCTGTTGAGGGCGTTCAACGCCTTGGGGCGATTGAGCGTGACGAGGCCCACCTTGCCGCGCGTCTCCACGAGGATCGTCTCATAGGCCATCGTCTTTTTCCTCCAAATGGCGTTTCGGTTCGTGCCCATAGCTAACGTTGGCAGGACGGGCAATAGAAGGTGGAGCGGCCGCTCTGCACGATGCGCTGGACGGTCCCGCCGCAGCCGGGCTTGCGGCAGGCCTCGCCCTCGCGATCGTAGACGTTGAACGAATGCTGGAAATAGCCGAGCGA
>JAEWFU010000104.1 GCA_023388675.1 Pseudomonadota bacterium
ATCTGGAGGCGCGTGACGCATCGACGCGCAGCCGATACCGGGATTGGCTGGGGAACGACGACCGGCCTTTGCCCGACCGGATCGAAAGCATGTTTGCGGCATTGGCTTCACATGCAGCCCAACCGAAATGGCGCGGTTGCGGGTTCACCCGAGCCGCCGTCGAACTGGCCGGGCAGCCGGGCCACCCGGCCGTGTTGATGGCGGCGGACCACAAGCAGCGTTTCGAGGCCTGGCTGGCGGAAGAATTGGAGAGAGGCGGTGTCGAGGCCCCGGAAGCGCTTGCGCGGCAGATCATGGTGCTGCTCGAAGGAGCCATCGCCCTGATGCTTGTCCACCGCGACGTGTCATACGCGCAGGCGGCAGGCCAGGCCGCTGCCTCGCTTGTCGCCAGCGGAATTTCCAGTGCGCCGGCCTTGCATCGGAGCATGGCGGCGCGCGCCGTCGGTTGAGCCAATCCGCATGTATACCGACTAGTGAGTGTCGCGTCTCCGGCGCGGGCTTATCGTCATGGGGTTTTCACCAAGGAGAAGCCCCTTGCCGAACCCGACCGCCAGATCTTGGACGCCACCACTGATCCTTAGCCTCGCCGCCGCAGGGACGATCCTTTCGCTTTCCATGGGGCTACGACAAAGCCTGGGCCTGTTCATGGAGCCGATGGTGCGTACCACCGGCATCACGGTGGCGACCTTCGGTTTTGCCATGGCGCTCCAGAACCTCGCCTGGGGCGTCGGCCAGCCGTTCATGGGCGCCCTGTGCGACCGTTTCGGTGGGCGCCTCGTCGTCGTCATAGCCGCTGGGCTGTACTGTTCAGGCCTCTATATGACCGCTTCAGGCGGGCATATCGGTCTCTATCTTGGCGGCGGGCTGCTGATCGGCCTCGCTGTTGCGGCAACCTCGCACGGCGTGCTCGTCGGTATCGTTTCGCGTCTTGCCGCTCCTGCCGTGCGCGCGACGGCGGTTTCGATCCTGGCCGCAGCGGGCTCGCTCGGCACGTTCGTCGTTGCGCCCGCTGCGCAGGCGATGATCGACGTCTGGTCCTGGCAGGGTGCGCTTGGCGGCCTGGCATTGCTGGCGGCGTCGATGGCCGCGGTGGCGTTGTTGTTTCCCAGCGCAAACGCCAATGCCGGGGCCTCGGCCCCGACACACCGGGTCGATGCGCTCCACGCGATCGCCGAGGCGCTTGCCAACCGGACATTCGTCATCACGACGTTTGCCTTCTTCGCCTGCGGCTTCCAGTTGATATTCATCGCAACCCATCTGCCGAACTTCATCGCGATCTGCGGCCTGCCGCCCTCCGTCGGTGCCGAGGCGATCGCGCTCATCGGCATATGCAATGCGGTCGGAACGCTGCTTGCCGGCCATCTGTGCCAGCGGTGGGGCAACCGCAATGTGCTCGCGCTGATCTATCTGTTGCGCACCGCGTCGGTGGCCATTTTCTTCGCACTGCCCGTCAGCGTCGAGACGACGCTGATCTTCGCTGCCGCCATGGGTTTCCTTTGGTTGAGCGTCGTTCCTCCCGTCAGCGGCCTGATCAACGGATTTTTCGGTCCGGCCAATTTCGGCGCGCTGTTCGGGGTGATGTTCATGAGCCATCAGGTCGGCGCCTTTCTCGGTGCCTGGCTCGGTGGTTTGAGCTACCAGTGGAGCGGGAGCTATTCAGTCGGCTGGGCGTCGCTGATCGTCGTCGGCGTGCTGGCCGCGCTGCTGCAACTTACTGCCGCCGATGACAGGAAGCTCAGCTTGCAGTGATGCCTTTCCAGCCGAGCAGGCGCATGGCGTTTGCCGTGACCAGCACCGTGGCTCCCGTGTCGGCCAGAATGGCGGGCCACAGTCCCGTGACGCCTAGTACCGTCGTCACCAGGAAAACGGCTTTCAGGCCGAGCGAGATGGTTATGTTCTGGAAGATGTTGCGCATGGTCAGTCGTGACAGCGTGACCATGTTGGCCACATCGATGACACGACCATGCAGAACCGCAGCGTCTGCAGTCTCCAGCGCCACGTCGGTTCCGCTGCCCATGGCGATTCCGATGTCGGCTGCGGCAAGTGCGGGTGCGTCGTTGATGCCGTCGCCCACCTTGGCGACGAACCTGCCGGCAGCACGCAGTTCGCCGACGATCTTCTGTTTGTCCTGCGGCAGCAGCTCCGCGCGGGCTTCCATGCCCAGAGAGCCTGCGATCGCCTTGGCCGTGCGCCGGTTGTCGCCAGTCAGCATGATGGTTTCAGCGCCGAGGTCGCCCAGCGCGGCAATGCCCGCCCGTGCATCGTCGCGAGGCTCGTCGCGCATCGCGATCATGCCGGCAACCGTGTTCGTTGCAAGCAGGACGGAAACGGTCTTGCCTTCGTCGTTCAGTGCGGCGATACGCGCCGACAACGCCTGATCCAGAACAACCTTTTCGGCCGCTGCGCGCGGCGAGACAAGAAACAGCTTAACGCCGTCGACGGTGCCCACGACGCCCTTGCCGCCCACGGCGCCAGCTTCCGATGCCGCCGCTACGGCCACTTTCTCCTCCTCGGCCTTCGCCAGTATGGCGGTTGCCAGCGGATGGCTCGAGCCCGCTTCAAGGGCGGCTGCCAAGCGCAGAACCTCTTGCTCCGTGCTCTCGATGGCGATGATATCTGTAACCTTTGGCTTACCTTCCGTGAGCGTTCCGGTTTTGTCGAAGGCGACGCTGTCGACCTTGCCCAGATTTTCCAGAACGGCGCCGCCCTTCATGAGCAAGCCGCGCCGCGCGCCGGCCGAAAGGGCGGCTGCAATTGCCGCAGGTGTCGAAATCACCAGAGCGCAGGGGCAGCCGATCAAAAGCGCTGCGAGCCCCCGATAGACCCATGTTCCCCAATCCGCGCCTGTCAGCAGCGGCGGCAGGAGCGCGATCAGCGCAGCCACGACCATCACGCCGGGCGTATAGTATTTCGCAAACCTGTCTATGAAGCGCTCGGTCGGGGCCTTGCTCTCCTGCGCTTCCTCGACCAGCGCGATGATGCGCGCAATCGTGTTGTCGGCGGCGGCGGCGGTGACCCGGATCCGCAACACGCCTTCCTGATTGATGGTGCCGGCGAAGACCACGTCGCCGGGCTCCTTGCGCGTGGGTACGGATTCGCCGGTGATCGGCGCTTCGTCCACCGCGCTCTCGCCGCTGATCACGACGCCATCGGCCGGAACCCTGTCGCCCGGCCGCGCGAGCACGACCATGTCGACCGCAAGCCTTTCGGCCGCCATTGTCTCGGTTCCGCCGTCGCGCTCGACAAGTGCGTTCTTGGGCATCAGCGTTGCCAATGCGCGTATCGAGGCACGGGCGCGGCCCGTCGCGATCCCTTCCAGCAACTCACCGACAAGAAAGAGGACGACGACGACTGCGGCCTCTTCCGCCGCATCGATGACAACCGCACCCACCGCCGCGATCGTCATCAGCGTCTCGATGGTGAATGGACTTCCATTCATGGCTCCGGCATGCGCACGGCGCGCGATCGGCACCAGGCCGATGGCCATGGCTATGATGAAACCCCATGGCTGCGTCTGCGGGAAAAGCTTGGCGGTCACGAAAGCGACGGCGAGTGCGACGCCGCAGGCGATGGTCAGCCGCGCCTTCGATGTCGCCCACCAAGGCCCCTCCTGCGGGGCGTGGTCGTGTCCGTGCAGGCCCTCCAGCCCGTCAGCTTTTTCAGCGCGCGTGGCGTTTTTCGACGCGCCGGAGCGGTTGGTGGAGATTGGCTCATCCGTTCCATGCCCGACGCCGTGTTCGTGCGCGTGGTCTCCTGTGCAGCCTTGGGTTACCTCGACGCGCTCGTCTGCACGACTTTGCTGGTTTGCCGCGGGGACAGTCCTGTAGCCCAGTCCGCTTACCTTTCGCGACACTGCATCGATATCGAGGCTGTCGTCATGCTCAACGATCATGGTGCCGGCGACGACCGAGACTTTGACATCGGAAACGGACGGCATGCGGCGTACCGCAGTATCGATTTTTGCCGCGCAGCTGGCGCAATCCATGCCTTCGACCCTGAAGCGGGTCCGGCGGTTCGAAACGGTCATTGTTGACACTCCTGTCTCACAGGAGTGTCGGTATAGGACCTCTAGTGGCTAGAGGGACAAGGGGTGCGATAGAAAAATCCCGTGGTCGTGATGCGTCAGATTGACTTCCTGGCGCAATGCGTGCCTGTGCGCGACTTTAGAACAGGCGCTGTGAGGGTGGGGGGTCGATTTTGCGTGCTTCTGGAGAACGGTCCCGCATTGTGCGGCTCCTGATCGTGCTGACACTGGCAACGCAGGTCCTCCTTGCGGCTGCCGCTCTCGTTTCGTTGCTTCTTTCCGCTCATTTGTGGTCGGCGGACATGGCCAATTTCCTGCGTCCGCATATGGTCCTGGCAGGCGCGGGCCTCCTTGTTTTCGGCTTTGCCCTGCCGTCCCGATGGACCAGGGCAGGCGGTGTCCTCGCGCTCGCAGCCGCGGCTGTTCCTTTTTTTCTCCTGCCGGCGCCCGCGCCATCGGCAACCGGAACGCCGATCTCGGTGGTGAGTGCGAACATCTATGTCGAAAACCCGGATCCCTCGGGGTTTCTCGCGATATCGGAAGTCGCGAGCGCCGACATCGTGGTTCTGCAGGAGATGACGCCGCTATGGCAGGACGCGCTGGTGGCCAGCGGCCTGTGGCCCTACGAGAGCAGCCGCGACCTCGAGACCAATACGGACATGAAGTTGTTCAGCCGGTTTCCCGTCGCGGATGAGAGGACAGTCTCGCCGCAAAGCACGGATACCGGCGGTCGCTTCTCGGTCCGCTATGAAGTGCTCGTTGGCGAGCGGAAAGTGGTCGTCTACGCTGTGCATCCGCAGACACCAAGGACCCCGTCCATGTGGCGAGAGCGCAGCGCCTATCTGCGCGACCTCGCCGAAGCTTTGAAATCGGAATCGCCGGAAACGCCCGTTATCGTGGCGGGCGACTGGAATACGCCGTCCTGGTCTCCATTCTTCCGGGATTTGCTGTCGTCGACGGGCTACCGCACGACGGAGTCGCGATGGTGGCCGTCTCCGACACGCTTCAGCACCAGATACGGATCGGTGACGCAGTTGGGCACACCGATCGATCGCATCATCGTCTCGCCGTCGGTCGGCCTCGAAGATCTGTCGATGGGGCCCATATTTGGATCGAACCACCTTCCGGTCATCGCGAGGCTGACCATTCCGTAGAGCATGCGATGCGCCTCTGTGTGGTCGGCCTATTGATGTTCGCTTTCACACATGTCGTGGTTTGCGAGCGACTGCAGCACATAGCAATCCTTGATATGATCGCCGTGACAGCAGGTCGCGATGCGCCCCAGTTCCGTCTCGAGCGTCTGCAGTTTCGCGATTTTCTCGCGCACGCTCTGGAGCTGCCGAATGGCGATCTGGTCGGCATCGGCGCAGGGGCGCTCCGGATGCGCGCTCAACTCCAGAAGTTCCCGGATGGCCTCGATCGTAAAACCGAGGTCGCGGGCGTGCTTGATGAAGGAGAGGCGGTCGCGGTCGTGGGGCGCGTAGCGGCGCTGGTTGCCCTCCGATCGTTCGGCGGCCGCCATCAAGCCCATCTGCTCATAGTAGCGGATGGTGGGAATCTTGACGCCCGTCTGGCGGGACAGCGTTCCGATTGTCAGCATCAAATCCTCCAGTCTCTAGAGATAATAGTCACTAGCTTCCGGTTGGGAAAGGCGCGTTTGGCCGCATACGCAGCTTTTGTTCGCTCGCGAAGTTGTGGCCGGAAACATCATTTTAACTATGATAAGCGGACAATCGTATTTTGGCCGATCCGTACGAGTTCGTCGAAGAAGCGATAGTTGATGATGCCGACAGCACTGAGAATTGCAGGGATAGCGGCGCTGGCATTCCTGCTGAGCGCCTGTGTTTCCAACGTTCTCGACGTCGACAGCAGGGCGACGCAGCCGATTCCCGCCGCCCTCAAGGCCGAGATGTCGAGCAAGTCGATGTCGCCTTCCGCACCCATTCTGGTGAGAATATTCAAGCAGGAAAGCGAGCTTGAAATCTGGAAGCGAGGCCGAAACGGCACGTTCGCGCATCTCAAGACCTATCCGATGTGCCGTTGGTCGGGAAAGCTCGGCCCGAAGAAGCAGAGCGGCGACAGGCAGGCGCCTGAGGGCTTCTACCATGTCTCCGCAGGCATGCTGAATCCCAAGTCGCAGTACTACCTGTCCTTCAACCTGGGCTATCCGAACAGGCTGGAAGCGGCACTGGGCTACACCGGCGAAGCGCTGATGGTCCACGGTGCCTGCTCGTCGTCCGGCTGCTATGCGCTGACGGACGAAGGTGTTGCCGAGATTTATGCTGTCGCGCGTGAGGCGCTGCGCGGCGGGCAGGGGTCGTTTCAGGTCCAGGCATTTCCTTTCCGCATGACGCCGGAAAACATGGCGAAGAACCGCAACGACCCGAACTTCGCGTTCTGGTCCGATCTCAAGCAGGGATACGATATCTTCGAGGTGACCCGTCGCCAGCCGAAGGTCTCCCATTGCGGCGGCCGTTACGTCTTCGACAGGGAGTTTGAAGGCGGCGAACCAACGAACGCGCTTGCGGCATGTCCGCCGTCGCTTGACGCGACATCGCCGCTGGTTGCCGCCAAGACACAGGCCGACCAGGTCGCGATGGAGAAGCTGACGGTAACGGGCACGGCGCTTTCCGCTCACGCCTATGTCGATGGAGGCATGCACCCGACCTTCCGCAAGCTCCTGGAGCGGAGCGGGGAAGCCGCGCTGGCAAAGCGAACCTCGCTGACGTCGGTGCCGATCAGCCGCCCGGCCGCAGCGCTTGCCGATCCCCACTCTCCCGGGAAGTAAGGATCTGTGATCAAGGCGCTGGCTCTTCTTCTGCTGTTGTGCTTGGCCAGCCTGCACATGGCGGCGCAGCCGGCAACGGCCGGCTTCGAGCCGCTTGAAGCAACATCCTTCTCTGCCGAAGCGGAAGACGGCGATGAAACCTCCTCGTGGCTGCCGGGCAAGCAGACCGATTGCCACGACGGGTGCGTCTGGCTTGTCGCTACGCAGCATTCAATGGAACAGGCAACGGCTCGCGCGCTCGTGCCGGCGCGCCCATGCAGCGGTTTCGGAGCCTTCGCCGCCATACCTGGCCCTCCACCCCGATAGGTTTGTCTGGCGAAAAGATCGACCACTGCATCAGGCGGGAAACCAACCCGCAAGACAGGGGTTGATGGTCGTAGATCGCTTTAGCCATCGCTTGAAATTCGAGCGACCCGATGAACTTATCGTGAGTGAAACAGTGAACAGTTCAGATAATCGAGCATATCCGTCGCGCCGCCGCGTGTTGGGCCTGGCCGGCGCGGCAGCCGCAGGGCTGGTCTTGCCCGCATGCACCACGACGGAGGATATTCCGGTCAGGCCTGTGCCCGCCGAGCCTCGCGTCGATCCAGCCTATCTTTCCATGTACGGCCCCATGCCGCAGGAAGACTTTCCAATCCCCGCGGTCGATTTGAGCAAGGTACCCGACCGCTTCTATCGCCAGCTTGTCGACGACCCGACTGGCGAGCGTCCCGGAACCGTCGTCGTCGATACGCGATCCTTCTTTCTCTATCTCGTGCTGCAGGGCGGCCAGGCCATGCGCTACGGTGTCGGTCTGGGTCGGCAGGGGTTCGAATGGTCTGGCGACGGCGTGGTTCAGTGGAAGCGACGCTGGCCGACATGGACACCGCCCGCGGAAATGATCGCCCGCCAGCCGGAGCTGGAAAAATACAGCGCCGAGAATGGCGGCCAGCCGCCCGGTCTGACCAACCCGCTGGGTGCAAGAGCCCTCTACATTTTCCAGAACGGGCAGGACACGCTCTACCGCCTCCACGGCACGCCCGAATACTGGACGATCGGCAAGGCCGTTTCGAGCGGCTGTGTGCGCCTGATGAATCAGGACATCATCGACCTCTACGACCGCGTCGCCACCCCCGCGCCGATCGTCGTCCGAGGCGGAGCCGGAGTTTGATGCCGCCCGAGGATGCGGGCCAGATCCTGGATGACCTGGTATGCAACCTCGGGCGTGATCCTGCTCCGACCCTGGCGTAGAAATCCTCCAGCGCGCCGCTCAGTTCGCTGACCGCCTTTTTTGAGGCGGAGAGGTCGAAGCGGTCCCCGGCAGCCTGCCGGACTACGTATTCACCAAGATCCTGAAAAAGCCGGCCTTCGTCATTCCCTACGCCAATGCCGACGAGGCCAACCACGCGCCGAACGAGAATCTGGAGCTCGCGCTTTGTCGATGGCATCCGGAGCCGCGCTCCTGCACGAACTCGGCCGCTAGGACCGGGACGCTAGTCGCCAGCCGATCTTTCAAGATAGTGCGGGTGCCCGTGGCACGCGCTTGACGGCCTGTTGAAGCGCGGAAGCCGTCCGGCGTGGCGTGCGTCGTGCGCAGCGGCTGATCGCCTTGGCCGGCAGTTCCAATCCCTACAATTCCGAGATAGCAGAGCGCATCCTGAGCGTGGGTTTCACAACTTGACGGCAGGGGCGAAATACGCGAGAGTTTCATAAAACAAGATGAAATCTCACTATATGAAACTCTTGAAGGGGAAAACTTGATGTTTGCACGTTTCAGACACCATCTGCGCGCGGTCGTAATGCTCGGGGTCGGCCTTCTTGGCGTATCCGCAGCTTCTGCCCAGGATGCCGTTCACTGGCGTATTCAGAGCAACCTCAATGCCGGTGAGCCGGGCTATGTGGCTCTCCAGGAGAAGTTTGCCGACCTGGCGACCGAGATGTCGGGCGGGCGGATAACCTTTGAAATCTATCCGGTCGGCGCGCTGTTCCCGATCGCCGATGGTCTTGAGGCCGTGGGCGCGGGCGTCACCGAGATGGCGGTCCTGACCGGCGGATACTACGCCGGCAAGCTCGGCCCGATCGCCAGCATCGAGAGCGGCGTGCCGGGTTCCCTGCGTACCCCGCTGGAGCGTTTCAACTTCTTCTACAAGCGCGGCTTCCTCGACATCGCACGCGAGGCCTACCAGCCGCATGGCGTGTTCTATCTGGGGCCACAGCTTTCGCCGGCCTGGGACATCATGTCGACGAAGCCCATCACCTCTCAAGCCGACTTCAACGGCCTGAAGATCCGCGCTTTCGGTCTCGAGGCGGAATGGTACGAGAAGATGGGCGCCTCGCCGGTCTTCCTGAGCGGCGGCGAAATCTATACGGCGCTGGCCACGGGTGTGCTCGACGCGGCGCGCTGGGCGAGCCCCGCCGGCAACATGAACAACTCGTTCCACGAAGTTGCCAAGTATTATGTGCAGCCGTCGCCGATGCCGGTGCCGAACAACTTCTTCGCGGTCAACAGCCAGGCATGGGATGCGCTGCCGGACGACCTGAAGGCGATCCTGCAGGAGGCTGCGGTCGCATCCTCGCTTGACTACATCCTCATCAGCATGAATGACGACGCCAAGGCCATGCAGGAGATGCAGGCTGCCGGCGTGGAAATCTCCACCATCCCGGATGCCGAATGGGCGGCGATGGAAGCCGAAGCCCGCACGCTTTGGCAGGCTTACGCGGAAGAGAATGAACTGGCCGCTCGTGGCGTGGAGCTTCTCAACGAGTTCCTCCGCGATCTGGGGCGGCTCGACAGCGCAGCCGCCGAGTAGTTAAGGCTTGCAGCGCGGCCCTGACGAACCCCGTCAGGGCCGCTTTTTCGTGACGAGGGACGATGCTGAACACCATCATCAATCTTCTTGAGCGTCTGATCACGGGCATCGGCCGTGTCGTGGCGCTCTTCGTTCTGGCGATCATCGCCATCATGATCTACGAGATGTTTTCGCGCGCCGTGCTTGGCCGTTCCGTGCGCTGGGCCGGCGATGCAAGCACATGGCTCCTCGTCGCTTTCATTTTCCTTGGCGGCCCATGGGCCATGGCGAAGGGCAACTTCGTCCGGGTGGACGCCGTCTACGAGCATTTTTCGCCGCTTGTGAAAGCCGTCGTCGATACCGTCGTGTCCACGGTGCTGTTCGCGCTCTTCATATGGGTGCTGTTGTCCTTCGGTTATGACTTCGCCTTGAAGTCCTTTGCCATGGGCGAGCGATCGGCAACCGGCGGCTGGGGCGGGCCGGTGTGGCTACCCAAGGCAATGCTCCCTGTCGGCGCTGCGCTGCTGGTCCTGGCATGGGCCCTGAACCTCCTGCGTGGCTGGCGTGACGCGCTTTACGGTCAAGAGGCCGCGCGATGATGGCCGATCCCGTCCTGACGACGAGCCTGCTTTTCGGCTTCATGCTGCTGTTCCTGATGCTGGGCGTTCCGATCGCGATCGCGCTCGGCGGCATCTCGATCGGCATGATCTATTTCTTCTGGAGCCCGATGGCTCTGAACATGGTGCCGATCCGCGCTTTCTCGACCGCATCGAGTTTCGAATACGTCGCGATTCCGCTTTTCATCTTCATGGCAGCCATGCTGCAGCGCGCAAGCATCGCGGAAGACCTGTACAACACGATGCAGAAGTTCTTCGGCGGGTTGCGGGGCGGCCTGGCCGTCGGCACGATCGTCATCTGCACCCTGTTTGCCGCGATGGCGGGCATCAGCGGCGCCGCGACCATCTCGATGGGCATGATCGCCATTCCCGCCATGCTGGCCCGCGGCTACGGCAAGGACATCGCACTCGGCTCGATCGCCGCCGGTGGCTCGCTGGGCATCCTGATCCCGCCGAGCGTGACGATGATCGTATACGGCATCGTCGCAAACACCTCGATCGGCAAGCTTTACGCCGGCGGCCTTCTGCCCGGCCTGCTGATCTCGGCGCTCTTCATCGCCTACCTCATCATCCGCGGCTGGCTCCAGCCGGAAATCAGCGGCGGCCGCGAGATGACGCGCTATTCGTTGCGCGAAAAGCTCGCCAGTCTCAAAGGTCTCGTGCTGCCCGTGCTCCTCATCGTCGGTGTGATGGGGTCCATCCTGACGGGCATCGCCAGCGTGTCCGAGGCCAGCGCTATCGGCGCTGCGGGATCGATCCTGGCGGCGGCGGTGCTACGGCGCCTCGACTGGGCAGTGTTGCGCCAAGCCTGCGAGGAGACGCTGCAGCTCAGCTGTATGATCTTCTGGATCATCATCGGGGCGACGGCCCTGTCGACCTTCTATACCGCGATGGGCGCATCCCGCCTGATCGAGGGTCTCGTGCTGGACCTCGAGGTGAACCGATGGCTCATCCTCGTCGGCATGCTGTCGATCCTGTTCATCATGGGCATGCTGCTCGATACCGTCGGCATCATCATGATCACTGCGCCGATCTTCGTGCCGATCATAACCGCGCTCGGCTTCGATCCGGTCTGGTTCGGCATTCTCTTCATCATCATGATGGAGATCGGATTCCTGACGCCGCCCTTCGGTTACAACCTCTTCTATCTGCGTGGCGTCGCCCCGCCGGAAGTGCGCATGACCGATATCTACCGGTCGGTCGTTCCGTTCATCGCGTTGATGCTGCTTGCGGTCGCCATATGCATGGTCTTCCCCCAGATCATCCTTGTGCTGCCGAACGCAATGTTCTGAACCGGCGGCCCGTCAGTCGGCGCGCAGCGTGGAGACCATCGTACTCAGTCGCTGCGCCGCCGCCTTCATGGGCTCCAGCCAGAACTCGGCTGGCTGCTTGCGCAATCGCGTAACCGGGCCGGTGACGCCGATCGCGTAAACGACTCCGACATGCTCGACGGGGACCGGACACGCATAGGCCATAATGTTCTCGTCGATCTCGCGGTCACAGATCGCATAACCGGTCTGCCTGACCTTCTCGAACTCGGCGAGCACTTCATCGAGGGTGGTGTGCGTGAAAGGGGTGAGCCGTTCGAGCGGTTCCGTAAGGTAGGCGTCGAGAACCGAACTGTCCTGATAGGCAAGGATCGCCTTGGCGGATGCTGCGGCATGCGCCGGCAGGTGGTCCCCCGGCAGCACGTGCAGGCGATGCCCCTGGTCGGGCGCCGATCGCGCGATGGAAAGAACCCCTGTGCGATCGAGACGCACGACGTAAGCCGTTTCGCCGAACCTTGCTGCAAGATCGTCGACGACGAGTTGCGAGAACGCGCTTGCCTTGTCGCGATCGACGCCGAGATGAAGCATGCGCCACATGCGCGAGCCGATACGGAAGGTCTTGTACCACGTGTCGTCGCTGGCAAGGATGCCCAGATCGACCAGAGTGCGCACCAGCCGATGCGCCGTCGGCTTCGGCAGCCCGGTCAATTGCGTGATGTCGGTGAGCGTGAGCCCGTCGTGTGACGACGCGACGATCTCGACGATCTGGAAATAGCGCTCGATCGGCCCCGATCCGTTGGTCGCCACTCAAACCTCCTGCCTGTTCGCCACGTTCCAATGCACCGCTCAGCACACAACTACAAGCCGACACCGGCTTGACAAAGTCGCGCCTCGCCGATTGAATATCACTTATCGAAACTATATTCCATAAAATGAGATTTAGAGGGCTGGATGAGCGTTAGCGTTGGTGTCGATGTGGGCGGCACATTCACGGACTTCCTGATGCTGGATTCGGCCACGGGGCGATTCGCCACCGCCAAGGTGCCGACGACGGTCGACGACCGCTCGCGTGGTTTCCTGCAGGGCATTGACGAGCTTGGCGTCCCAGCCGAGGCCATCGACTGGCTGGTTCATGGTACGACTGCCGGAACAAATGCGGTGCTTGAGCGAAAGGGTGCGCGGGCCGGCCTCATCACGACACGCGGGTTCCGCGACATCCTCGAGTTGGGTCGCCGCACGCGCCCGCATGCCTACGGCCTGTCCGGTAATTTCAAGCCGCTCATCGAGCGCAGGCTGCGCCTGGAGGTGACCGAGCGCATGGATGCTCAGGGCCGCGTCGTCATGCCCTTGAGCGAAAGCGACGTGCGTGCCGCCGTGCGGCAGCTCATCGACGAGGGTGCGGAATCGCTCGTCATCCATTTTCTCCACTCCTATGTGAACGACGAACATGAAGCCGCCGCCGTGCGCATCGCGCGAGAGATGTGGCCGAACGAGCATGTAATCGCCGGCCACGAGATCGTTCGCGAGATGCGCGAGTTCGAGCGAGGCAGCACAGCCGCGATCCACGCGTCCATCAGTCCTATCGTCAGCCAGTACATCCAGCGTGTTGCGAGCAGCCTGAAGGACAAGGGGTTCCGAAACGAACTGCTCATCATGCAGGCCAATGGCGGCATGATGTCTTCCGCCCTCGTCGCCCGCCATGCCGCTCACACCGTCATGTCGGGGCCTGCCGGCGGCGTACTGGCATCGGCTGAAATCGCCAGGGCTGCCGGGTTTGCCAACATCATCACCGGCGACATGGGCGGCACCAGCTTCGACGTGGCGCTCGTCGTCGACGGCAAGCCGGTCATCACCGCGGAAAAGGATCTCGCCTATGCGGTGCCGATTCGCATTCCGATGATCGACATGCACACGGTTGGCGCCGGCGGCGGCAGCCTGGCGCACATCGACAAGGCCGGCATGCTGCGTGTGGGGCCTGAAAGCGCCGGTTCATTCCCCGGACCCATCGGCTATGACCGTGGCGGCGAGCGCGTGACAATCACCGACGCGAACTTCTTTCTCGGCCGGCTCAATCCGGGCTCCGTGACGGGCTCCGACAAGTCCGCACCGATTGCCCGCATCGAGGCGGCGCTTTCGGAACAGATCGGCAAGCCGCTCGGTCTCGACGCGACCGCCGCGGCATCGGCGATTATCGACGTGGCGATCGCCGAACTCGCCGGCGCCATCCGCCTCATCTCGATCGAGAAGGGCCATGATCCGCGCGATTTCGCTCTAATGCCGTTCGGGGGCGCAGGGCCGTTGCACGCAATCGCCATCGCCCGTGAGCTTGGCATACCGCGGGTTGTCGTTCCGCGCTTCCCGGGGCTGACCTCGGCACTTGGGTGCGTGCTTGCCGATGTGCGGCACGATTTCGTGCAGACGGTCAACCTGCCGATGCGCGGCATCGACGGCGATGCCGTCGTGGCGATCATGCACCAGCAGGCCGCCGATGGGCGCGCGCTTCTGGCCGAGGAGAGCGTCGATGTCGGTCAGGTCGACGTGGTCCACGAGTTCGATCTGCTGTTCAAGGGACAGTCGCACGTCCTGCGGGTCGAGATGAGGGGGGAGGCGTTCGACGCCGATGCCGTGCTCGACGAATTCGTCAGGGCCTACAAGCAGCGCTTCGATCTCGAACTGCCGGAGATGGTGCCGGTTCTCGCCAACGTGCGCACGACGGTGGTCGGGCAGCGCGAGAAGGTCGACCTCTCGATATTCCGTCCCGCCGAAGGGTCACTCGCGGCAGCCGAAACGGGCACGCGCGATGTCTACTTCGACGGCGAGTGGCGGAAGGCCCGCATCTACGATCGCGATGCCCTGCCGCTTGGGGCGGTCATCGAAGGCCCGGCAATCGTCGAGCAGTCCGACTCCACGCTGGTGCTTGATCCGGGTGCCACCTCGCGCGTTGACGAATACGGCAACATCGTCGTGACCATCGAACAGGCCCCGGCCGCGAACTGAACAGGAAACAGCATGCTGAACGACCAGCAGGCCGCCAAACTCGGCCAGTCCATCGATCCCGTCACCCTCACCGTCATCGAAAAGGGCCTGCAACAGGTCTGCTCGGAGATGGATCTGGTGCACGAAAAGACATCGTTTTCGCCCGTCATCTCGGAGGCATTCGACCGCTCGAACGGCATTTACGGTCTGGGCGACGGCCGCATGATCGCACAGGGAGAACTCGGCCTGCCGATCTTCCTCGGCGTGATGCAGGAAACGACCCGCTGCGTCATCGAGGCGCGCGACGATCTTGAGGACGGCGACGTCATTCTCGTCAACGACCCCTATCTTGGCGGCACCCATCTGATGGACGTGAAGATGGTGCGTCCCTTCTACTACCGTGGCAAACTCTGGTGCTATCTGTCCAACACCGGCCACTGGCCGGACACGGGCGGCATGGTGCCCGGAGGCTTCAACAGCACCGCCACGGAGATCCATCAGGAAGGCCTCCGGATTCCGCCGGTCAAGTTGGTTCGGCGCGGCAGGATGGAGGACGATCTGGTACAGATGGTCCTCGCCAATATCCGCGTTGCGGAAGAGCGGATCGGTGACATCAAAGCCCAGATTGCGGCGCTGACGGCCGGCGCGCGCCGCCTCACGACGCTGCTCGACCGCTACGGCCAGGATGTCGTAGAGGCGGCGATTGCCGAGCTCGAGCGTCGCTCAGAGCGCATGATGCGCGCCCATATCGACACCATCCCGGATGGCACCTACGAGGCAAGCGCCTTCATGGACAGCGACGGCGTCGTCAACGAGCCGCTCGAGATCGCGGTCTCCGTCAAGGTGGACGGGAGCGATATCGAGTTCGATTTCTCCCGGTCGAGCCCGCCGTGTCAGGGCCCGTTGAACTCGGTCTGGGCGACGACGCTTTCGGCAGTCTATGTCGCGCTCAAGCACATCTTCCCCGACGTGCCGATGAATGCAGGCTGCTTCGAGCCCATCGTCGTCCACAAGCCGCTCGGCACCTTCATCCATGCCGAATACCCGCGTCCTGTCGCGGGCTGCGCCGCTGAGGTGTCGCAGCGTGTCATGGAAGCCGTCTTCCTGGCGCTCGCCAAGGCGATTCCCGACAGGCTGTTTGCCGCTCCTGCCGGCACGAGCGGCAATCTCAGCCTCGGCGGATATGACCCCGAAAGGGGCGAGAACTACATCATGTATTATTTCTCGGGCGGCGGTTACGGCGGCTGGTGGAACGGCGACGGTCTCACCAACGGCTGCTCGACCATCGGCATCTCCAAGAGCCAGCCGGTCGAGATTCTCGAGCAGCGCTATCCGCTGCTTTTCGAGAGCTACGCCCTGCGCGAGGGGTCGGGTGGTGCCGGCCGGTTCCGGGGCGGCTTCGGCGTCAGCTACAAGCTGCGGCTGTTACGTGGCCACGGCAAGGCATCGTTCCTCATGGAGCACGGACGCTTCGGCCCTCCCGGCATTTTGGGGGGGGAGGCAGGCGCGCCGAACCGCATCTCGATTTCCCAGAAAGGCAGGGCGATCGCGCCGGAACACATCTCGAAGGGCGAGGATTTCGCGCTCGGCCCCGGCGACACCATCGAGGTGAACACGCCGGGCGGCGGCGGCTACGGCCTCCAGGGAGAGCGGGACCCTGAATCCAGTGCCGATGATCGGCTCCAGGCCTATTATCCGGGTCAGGCGAGTGCTGCATGAGCGCGATCCTGCATCGCAAGGCTGACACCGTTCCGCCCACCATCGCGCAGGCGGAGGGAATGTGGGTGACGGACAGCCACGGCCGCCGCTATCTCGACGCCGTGTCGGGCGGCGCGGCGGTCTCGGCCATCGGCCATCGCGACGAGCGCGTGCGCGATGCGATCCTGCGCCAGTTCGACGCCGTCTCCTATGCTCATGGCTCCTTCTTCACCAGCGAGCCCGCAGAGGAGCTTGCCGCCTATCTGGTCGGGAAGGCGCCTGCGGGGCTGTCGAAGGTTGTCTTCTGCTCGGGTGGTTCGGAAGCGGTCGAAACGGCGCTGAAGCTTGCTCGCCAGTATTGGGTCGAGCGCGGTGAACCCCGACGCGGCAAGATCATCGCGCGTCGCCAGAGCTATCACGGGGCGACGCTGGGGGCTCTTTCCGTCGGTGGAAATATGCCGCGCCGCGCGCTCTACGAGCCGCTGCTGTTCGAGGCCGAGCTGATCGCGCCCTGCTACGCCTATCGCGAACGCCGCGAGGACGAAACGGAACGCGACTACGGGTTGCGCGCCGCAGCCGAGCTTGAGGACGCGATCCTGCGGCTCGGACCGGAGACGGTTGCGGCCTTCATCGCCGAGCCCGTCGTCGGCGCGACGCTCGGATGCGCGCCAGCCGTGGAGGGCTACCTCAAGGAAGTGCGTACGATCTGCAACCGCTACGGCGTTCTCCTGATTCTCGACGAGATCATGTGCGGCAGCGGGCGCACCGGCTACCGGTATGCTTTCGAGGAAGACGGCGTCGTCCCCGATATCGTGACTGTCGCCAAGGGGCTGGGCGGCGGCTTCGTGCCGATGGGTGCGACGCTGGTTCATGACAGGATCGCGGATGCCATCGCGAAAGGCTCTGGCGCGCTCGCCCATGGCTTCACCTATATGGGCCACGCGCTGGCCTGCGCGGCTGCTCTGGCGGTTCAGCGCGCCATTGACGAGGACGGGATGGTCGCCGCAGCCGCCTCGATCGGCGCTGCGCTGAGGCGCATGCTCGAAGCATCGCTCGGCCAGCACCGGCATGTGGGCGACATTCGTGGGCGGGGCCTGTTTATCGGGATCGAACTCGTGGCGGATCGCGAGACCAAAGCGCCGTTCGACCCGGCGGCGAAGCTGCATGCCGTGGTGAAGGCATCGGCCATGGAGAACGGCCTGATGATCTATCCCTCGGGTGGCACGATAGACGGACGGGCTGGCGACCACATTCTCCTCGCGCCGGCGCTCAATGCACGCGAGGATGAGCTTGCCGAGATCGTGGCCCGCCTTGGAAGATCGCTCGACGCCGCATTGGAGACGCTGAAATGAACGCAGCCGGGAGACTGAACGAGCTTCGCGATGCCTATGCCCGCAAGCACCCGGAAAGCCGCGCGCGGCACGAGCGCGCGCAGGCCTGGATGCCCGGCGGCAACACCCGCAGCGTCCTGCATTTCGACCCGTTCCCGCTCGTCATGGCGTCGGGCGAGGCGGACATGCTGACTGACATCGACGGGAACACATATATCGATTGTGCCGGGGAGTTCTCTGCGGGTCTCTACGGGCACAGCGATCCCACCATCATGGCCGCTCTGCACGCCGCACTGGATAAGGGGCTCGTCCTGTCAGGTCCGAACACCGCCGAGAGCGAACTGGCCGAGCTTTTGTGCCGGCGGTTTCCTTCGCTCGATCGGGTAAGGTTCTGCAATTCCGGCACGGAAGCCAATCTCTTCGCGCTGCTGACGGCGATCAATGCGACCGGCCGCAGGCGTGTCCTCGTGTTCGAGGACGCTTACCATGGCGGTGTGCTCACTTTCGCGGGCGGCAGCAGCCCGATGAACGTGCCGTTCGATTTCGTCACCGTGCCCTTCAACGACATCGAAGCCACGCGCGCCTGCTTGAAGGCCCACGGGACCGACCTCGCGGCCATCCTGGTCGAACCGCTGCTCGGTGCCGCCGGCAATATCCCGGCCGAAGCGGCCTTCCTGGCAATGCTGCGCGAGGAAGCGACGCGCTGCGGGGCGGTGCTCATCTTCGATGAGGTGAAGACCTCGCGTCTCGGCCGCGCCGGCCTTCAGGGCCACTACGGTGTCGTGCCCGACATGACGAGCCTCGGCAAATATCTCGGCGCCGGCCTTTCCTTTGGCGCGTTCGGCGGCTCGAAGACCTTGATGGAACGGTTCGATCCGAGCCTGCCGGGCGCGCTCAAGCATGCGGGCACCTTCAACAACAACATCATGTCGATGAGCGGCGGGCTCGCGGGCTTGCGCTCGAGCTTCACGCCCGAGGCCGCCGAGGCGTTTCTTCAACGCACCGAGAGTTTCCGCGCTACGGTGAATGCGCGACTGACGCAGGCGGGCGTCGATGTGTGCCTCAGCGGTATCGGTTCCATACTCAGCCTTCACATCGGTGCACGGCCGCCTGCGAAGGTTTCCGATATACACCCGCAAACAATGATGCTGAGGCAGATCGTTCACCTGAACTGCCTGGAACGCGGTCTCCTCCTGGCGCCGCGCGGCGACATCTTCCTGTCGCTGCCCATGACCGAGGCTCGCCTTGGCGAGATCGCGCAGATCCTTGTGGATGCCGTGATCCAGGAACGCCGTGCTCTGGTGGGTTGATGCGGTAAGCCGTCGCCGTGGCTATGAAACTGCAAGCTGCCGAAGCAATCGGCACGTCTCCCGGCGTTTCTCGCTGCGGGGCACCGCTTCGCGACGCCCCTGATCATCACTGCCGCGCGTCAAAACGGCGCAACGCGCCCTGAGCAGCAACAGCGAGTTCTCAAACGGCAGTGGCGCTGCTAGAAGTGTCGCTTCGGAGGGACCGAGTTGCGGCATTTCAGGCTCATGTCCGGGCGGTTGGGCATCGCGTTTATCGCGACCTACATGCTCGTGCTTCAGGCCATGCTGGGTGCCTTTGCGCTGGGGGCCGTCAATGCATCGCCAATGTTCGATGCGTTCGGCAATCCGCTTTGCATCACAAGCACGGACAGCACCGACAGCGATACAGGCCGTGGAGAACATAACGCGCTGCCGGATTGCTGTACGGTCGCCTGCAGCATGTTTGCGGCGGCAACGTCCGAGGATCGCTCCCCGCATTCGCTTTCCAACCCGCTCCCGGCATCCGCGGTCCGGTTGCGGGCGTCTTTCGACCCGCTCGTCCATGTGGTTGCGCTGGAGCGTAGCCCCGGAAGTCCACGTTCTCCTCCTTTGACGATGTGATCACTCGCCGCTCCGCGCGGCTCGTTCAATCATCGCATCCATGCGCCCGGCTTCCAGCCGATAAAGGGCGCACCGAGGAGACATCAAATGACCTTTATCCCTCGCGGCGCTGCGCGCGTCGCTGTTTCACCCCTGTCCCGCTTTCGTTCCGTCGAGGAGCGTCTCGGCATCATCGGCTTCACGTTCGCTCTTTTGTTCGTCATGACGCAGTCGCTCATGGCGCATGAGTTCAAGGGCGGAGATATTGAGCTCGTCCACCCCTGGTCGCGCGAGGCGCCGGAGGGCGCTCGCGTGGCGGCCGGCTATGTGAAAATTGTCAACCATGGCTCGGATGCAGACCGTCTGGTCTCCGTATCGGGCGAAATCGCCGGCCGCACCGAAGTTCACGAAATGGCGGTGGACGGCAACGGCGTGATGACCATGCGCCCCGTCGACGGGCTCGAAATCCCCGGCGGCGGTGAAGTCGAGCTGAAGCCCGGCGGCTACCACATCATGTTTCTCGAAGTGACCGATGCAAAGAAGAAGGGCGAGACGTTCGCGGGCAGCCTGACCTTCGAAAAGGCGGGAACCATCGAGGTCGAATTCTCGGTGGACGCCATTGGGGGCGGATCGGGCCATGGTAGTGGCCATGGTGCCGGAGAGAGCGGCAGCCATGGCGGATAACGGTCGTCTCTGGCGGCTGCGCATCTCCATCGCGATACTCGGCGCGCTAGCCGTCGTGCTCGTCGTGGCAACCGCCTGGGCTCTGTTCCGGCCCGGCGGACCGCTGGTCGCGCAGACGGAACCGACGGTGCGGATTGGCGGGCCGTTCTCGCTGACCTCGCACCAAGGCCCCACCATCACCGACCGCGATCTCGCGGGCCAGCCGTTCACGGTGTTCTTCGGCTTCACGCATTGCCCGGAGGTCTGCCCGACGACCTTGTGGGAGATGTCTGAAGCGCTGAAGGAGCTGGGGCCGGAGGCGGAAAGGCTGAAGGTGCTGTTTATCAGCGTGGACCCGAAACGCGATACGCCTGAGTTCCTCGACAACTACCTGCAGTCCTTCGATCCGCGGATCGTCGGCCTGACCGGCACTGAAGAGGACATAGAGGAAGTCGGCAAAGCCTACCGGGCATACTGGCGCAGGATCGACACCGAGGACGGCGGCTATACGATGGATCACACCGCTTCCATTTACATGATGGACGCGCGCGGTGAGTTCGTCGGTACGATCTCCTACGGTGAAGACCAGGCGTCTCGCATGGACAAGCTGCGCCGCTTGCTGGCGGGAGCGTCGGCATGAGCGAGGAAGCTCACCCGCTCATCTTGGTCGCAATCACCTTCGCGCCGGGCGCGCCGGGCATCGTCCGCACCTGATGAAACGCCGGCCGCGCCCGACGCGACCGGCAACTCCGGAAAGTTTGAAACGAAGCTTTGGTTGCTCTCGCGCATGGCTGGGCCATGGCGGGCAGCGGCAAGGCATCGCCAATCCCGGCGGATTCCGCCGAACACCCCCTACCGGCAGGCTGTGCCGGTTATGAGAGAGGACGAACCCATGTTGAAGAAGCTCATGTTGGCGCTTGCTGCCACCGCTATTGCCGCACCGGCGCTGGCTCACGTCAGCCTCGAGGTCGGGGAGGCTCCCGCCGGCTCCACGTACAAGGCGGTGTTTCGCGTGCCGCACGGCTGCGAGGGACAACCAACCAACGTCGTTCGGGTTCGGATCCCCGAAGGCGTGATTTCGGTCAAGCCGATGCCGAAAGCCGGCTGGGAACTCGAAAAGGTTCGTGGTGAGTATGGCAAGAGCTATGAATATTACGGGTCGCAGGTCAGCGAAGGCGTCAAGGAAGTCGTCTGGTCGGGGGGTAATCTCGGCGACGACGAGTATGACGAGTTCGTGCTGCGCGGCTACTTCGCGGCGAACCTGAAGGAAGGCGACACGGTCTACTTCCCGGTCGTTCAGGAGTGTCCGGACGGGCTGGTCGAGCGCTGGATCGAAATCCCGGCTGAAGGCCAGAGCGGCGATGACCTTGAAATGCCGGCCCCGGGCGTCAAGCTCACCAGGCCGCAAGGCGGCCACTGACCCTGTAGCCTCATCACGGAGCCGGGCGCCTCCGGCTCCGTCTGCCAAGCGGGACCCTGGCCATGCGACGCGTTTACGATATTCGTCCCTTGCGGTTTATCCGCCTTCTTTCAGCGTTTGCCGCTGCGTGGCTGTCGTTGACGTCGGCCGCACTCGCCCATGCGTCGCTGACGGGCACGACTCCCGGGGATGGTTCGGTCGTCGCCGCGCCACCGGCTGTGTTCTCGCTGTCCTTCAGCGAACCGGTTTCACCGCTGGCGTTGAACCTGATCCGGCCCGACGGGAACACGAAGGCACTTTCCAAGTTCAGCCTGCGCGACCGGACCGTGGAGATCGATGTTCCTTCGGACCTGTCGGACGGCACCCATGTCCTGACCTGGCGGGTGGTCTCCGGGGATGGCCATCCCGTCGGTGGGTCGGTGATCTTTTCAATCGGCGCTCCGAGCGCGGCACCACCGGCGGTGGTAGAGGCTTACGATCCCGTCGTTCGTGCCGGGCTCTGGATCACCAAAGTCGCACTCTATATCGGGTTGTTCTTCGGAATCGGCGGGGCCGTTGCCGTGGCGTGGCTGGTTCCCCGATCGCGATCCGGTTCGCGCCTGGCGGGCATTGCCCTGGCGATCGGATTTGCGGGAACTGCCTTGTCGCCCGGTTTTCAGGGCATCGACGCGCTCGGAGCCACGGCGGCGCACTTCGTCGATCCGCTGATGTGGAGGACCGGCTTCGACACCAGCTACGGCCGAACCGTGGTCGCGATGCTGGTCGCCCTGTTCTGCGCAATTTTCGGGCTCCTTGTTTCCACGGGGGGACTCGCACGCCTTCTGTCTGTCGCGGGCGTCGTGATCGGTGCGGGAGCGCTTGCACTTTCTGGCCATGCAAGCGCCGCAGCGCCGCAATGGCTGACGCAGCCTTCCGTTTTCGCTCATGCTGCAATGATCACCTTGTGGGTCGGCGCGCTCCCGCCACTTGGTCTTGCGCTGCGCCTTAATCGCGACGATGCGGCGATGGCTCTGCACAGGTTTTCGACCTTCATTCCTTACGCGGTGCTGCTGCTGATCGTGTCCGGTCTCGCCCTGGCGATCATACAGGTGCAGAGGCCGGCGGCCCTGGTCGAAACCGCCTATGGCCAGCTTCTTGTGGTCAAGCTGGCGCTGCTTGTTCTGTTGTTCGCATTGGCGGCTTTGAACCGCTACCGCCTGACGAAGGGCGCGGAGGATGGTGAGGTGCCGGCGCGACGTGCTCTCGTGAAGGCGATCGGAACCGAGACGCTTCTCGTCCTCCTGATATTTGGCATCGCCGCCGGCTGGCGCTTTACGCCGCCGCCTCGTTCGCTTGCAATCGCCGTCGCCCAGCCCGTGGCGATGCATATCCATACCGCGAAAGCGATGGCCGACGTCACCGTGACGCCCGGTCGCGTAGGGCCGGTCGCTATCTCCGCGATCCTGATGACCGGCGAGTTCGGACCGCTCGACGCCAGGGAGGTGACCTTCGTCCTGTCGAATCCGGCGGCCGGTATCGAACCCTTCCGACGCAGCGCCGAAAAACCCGGCGACGGCACGTGGAGAGCCGAAGAGGTCGTGCTGCCCCTGCCGGGCACCTGGACCCTGCGTATCGACATTCTCATCACGGATTTCGAGATGGCCCGCATCGAGGGCGAAGTCGAGATCAGGCCCTGACGACCGCAACTACGGAGAAATTGGCATCCCCTAACGTTCGGATTTCCCGCGTCTTCGCGGCGTCAGGTGCATCTGCCGCGCCGTCTCGGCTGATAAAGAACCATGTCTACGCGATAGCATTCTAGCCAGACGTAAGGGGGAGCCGCCGTTGGCGCTCGGCTTCCTGCACGGCTGCGTTCAAGCCCAACCGGTCATCGCGCGTGTTTTTTACGAGGGTGTCGAAGCCGTCGAGGCACGGGCTCGTGAAGGGGCAGGCAGCCCTCTAAAATGCAGGCAAATACCTGCTCTTGACATGCAGGCTTTTGCCTGCATATATTGCTCGGCATGAAAGAGAGAACGATGGACGCCGACAAGGTTTTCAAAGCACTGGGCGACCCGACACGCAGAAAGCTGCTCGACCTTCTTTACGAGAAGAACGGGCAGACACTCGGGCAGCTTTGCGAAAACCTCGACATGGCCCGCCAGTCCGCCACCCAGCATCTCGGGATACTGGAGGAGGCCAATCTGGTGAGCACCGTCAAGCGTGGCCGCGAGAAGCTGCATTTCATCAACCCGGTGCCGCTCCACGAGGTCTACGAGCGGTGGGTTCGCAAGTTCGAACACCAGCGGCTCGGCCTGCTGCACGACCTGAAGAAAGAACTCGAAGGAGAGTGACGATGACCAGAGAAACGACCAGTTTTGTCTATGTGACTTACATCGCTTCGACGCCTGAAAAGGTCTTCGAGGCCATCACCAGACCCGACATCGCGCGGCGCTACTGGGGCCACGAGAACGTTTCGGACTGGAAGCCCGGTTCGCAATGGCAGCACATACGCGCCGATGAAGAACGCACCGTCGAGCTCGTCGGCAAGGTGGTCGAGGTCTCGCGCCCGACCCGGCTCGTCATCACATGGGCGGCTGCCTCGAAGGCGGCCGATCCGGCGGACCACAGCCGCGTTACCTTCGAGATGGAGGAATATGAGGGGATGGTCAAGCTGACGGTCACCCATGACGAACTCGAAGCCGGCAGCGGGATGGCGAAGGGCATCAGCAAGGGCTGGCCGCTCGTGCTTTCCAGCCTGAAGTCCTTCCTGGAGACGGGCTCCGGCATCGACCAGTCTCCGAAGCCGAAAGTGGCCTAACCCGTCCCGTCCGGGACGACACGATCAGGAGAATGACAATGGCAAAGTCCTATATCGGCGGCTGTGCGTGCGGCGCGGTGCGCTATGCCACGAACAGCGATCCCGTCTTCCAGAACCATTGCCAGTGCCGCGATTGCCAAACGCGGAGCGGAACCGGTCATGGCTCTTACCTGACCTTCGCGCAACGGACGGAGATGAAGATCACGGGTGAAGCAAAGACCTGGCGCGTCGCGGGAGACAGCGGCAACGACAAGATACACGCCTTCTGCCCGGCATGCGGAACGCCAATCTACCTCACCTTTGCGGCGATGCCCGACCTCATCGCCGTCCACGCGGGCAGCCTCGACGATCCCGGCCAGTTCGAACCGCAGGTCGTTACCTACGGCATGCGCGCTCATGCGTGGGACATGATGGATCCGGCGTTGCCGAAGTTCGAGCGCATGCCCGGATAGCCCGGTCAATGTGACGGTGCAAATCCGGACGCGCTCCGGTCCGATGCGTCCGAACGGTCCGGCGGCCGCAACGAATAGTCTGACGGACCCGACGTCGCGGCCTTGCCTCAGGTCGACTTGTTTCACCGGGGCGGCCGCCAACCTGGAAAGGACATTCGCATGGTAGACATTCTGCATCGCGTGGGCATCGGCGCCTCTCCGCAGGACGTGTTCGAGGCGATCACCAGGATCGACCGCCTCGGCGCATGGTGGACGACCGAGACCTCAGGCACGCCGGAAATCGGCGGCGTGATTCATTTCCAGTTCGGTGACCTCGGCTTCTTCGACATGAAGGTGCTCGAACTCGATCCCGGCAAGCGCGTCGTCTGGCAAGTCGTGGACGGCCCGAAGGAATGGATCGGCACCAGGGTTATCTGGGACCTCAAACCCCAGGACGAGGGGACGACCATTTGTCCGGCGTCAGCACTGATGGGACCAAATTGGCTTAACTGATAGCGGAGGATTTCTGGTTCATCGTAGCCTTTCAAAGGAGCGAAGATGAGACAGAAATCCGGGACAGGGAAAGCGCCTGCTGAGC
>JAEWFU010000152.1 GCA_023388675.1 Pseudomonadota bacterium
ATCTCACAGGAGTCCGAGCGTGCGGCCCGCGTGGTGGAAATATTCAAGCGCTACGCCGCCGACCAGCAGAAAGCGGGCTATCCCTACCGTTGAGCATTCGGCCTCGACAAATCGTCCGGCGCGCCCAGTGACGCCGGACGATGCACACCGGAACAGGTCTGCCACGGCGTGGGATGCCTACCTCATAATCTGTCCAGCCAGGCTGCGACCTGCAACGCGGTCTCCCTTGCGTTCTCGATCTGCGGACAGTGGCCGGAGCGGGATATTTCCACATACTCGGAACGTCCGGGCAAGCTGGACAAGGCTCGCATCTCCGAAGCAGTGCGTGTCCGGTCTTGGGAACCTCTCAGCAGCAGGAGCGGGACTTCGGGAAAGCGCGAGGCCTCCCCGAAAAGGTCATGCTTGCGGATCGCCGCCAGCATGCCGGCGAACGTGTCTGCGTTCACACGACCGGCATCGCGGATAAGGGGATCGAGGTCGATGGCCTGGGGTTCCAAAAACCAGCTTTCGACGATCCTGCGTACAGTTTCACCAGCGGGTGGTGCGCTGAGGTCGCCCACGATTGAGCCTATCGAGATTTCACCCTGCGACTGGCCGAGACCACTGTCCATGACAACGACCCCGTCGATTAATTCGCCGTAGTGGCGCAGCATGGTGAGGGCAATGCCCCCGCCCATCGAATGGCCGACGACAACCAGCTTGCCCGAAGCTGTGCGGAGTTGCGCCAGGAGATCCACCAGCCGGCCGGCCATTTCCCCATAGTCGTCCCATGGCTCGGCCGGCGCCCGTCCGAAGCCCGGTAGGTCGACGGCCACCGTCGTCCAGCCCGGAGAACGGACACCCAACTCCCCCTGAAACGCCTCCCAGGAGGCCGCCGACAACATCGCGCCGTGCACCAGCATGGCCATATGCCGACCCTCGCCGCAACGGCGCATGCGAAAGCCGGCGCGTACGTCCTCAGCGACCGCCGGACACATCGAGCAGGGCGCCGGTGACGTAGGACGCCGCATCACTCGCCAGCCAGAGGATCGATGCGGCGACTTCTTGCGGATCCCCGGCGCGCTTCATCGGTATGTTCGGTGCCACCCTTTCCAGCCTGTCCACCAGGCCCGCACGGGCATGGATTTCGGTATCGATCAGGCCAGGCCGCACCGCGTTGACGCGGATGCTTTCGTCGGCGACCTCGCGGGCAAGGCCTATCGCGAGCGTATCGGTCGCGCCCTTGCTGGCGGCGTAGTGCACCCACTCCCCTGCCCCGCCGAGGGCCGCCGCGCGCGAGGAGACGATCACGATGGCGCCTCCCGACCCGCCTCCTTTCGTCGACATGACCCGCACACCCGCCCGGGCGACGAGGAAAGCGCCAAGGATGTTGGTGTCGAACACGTTGCGCAGATCCGCTACCGTGGCATCGGCCAGCCGACCGACCCTGCCGCTGATGCCTGCGTTGACCACCACCGCGCGGGGGGCGCCAAACATCGCCTCGGCTGCATCGAAAAGGTCAGCGACGCCGCTTTCATCCGTCATGTCCGCCTTGACGGCTTTGGCGCGCCCACCCGCCGCCTCGATTGCCGCCGCCACACGATCGGCGGCACCTTGATCCGAAGCAAACGAGAAGCATACGTCATAGCCAGCCGCGGCGCCTGCAATGGCCGTAGCCGCCCCTATGCCGCGGCTGCCTCCGCTTATCACCAGTCCCTTACGCGCATCAGTCATCGGTGCGGTCTCCCCCGTTCTTCACCAAACACCTCCTTCTGGTCGGCGCCGAGCGCCGTGTGGCGGAATGAGCGCCTCGTTCCGCTCGGGTCCAACTGGCGCAGCACGTGCCCCGTAACGGCGATCTGCCGGCCCGATGGCAAGGTGGCCGGCTGCACGTCCCCACGGGCGCGGAAATAGGGATCGCGCGCAATGCTCAGCCCGTCGTGAACAGGTGCAACCTCCAGGCCGGACGCCCGCAGCGCTTCGCCAGCTTCATCGACGCTTCTAGACGCGGCCCATGCACGCAAGGCAGAGACCGGATCGGACGCCTCCCCGGCGAAGTTCGCCAGGCGCTGACGCGCTTCATCATCGACGAGAACGGACAATTCAGCCCCGTCCGCGCAGGATACGCCGATGAGATGTGTTGCATCATCCGCCGCGCCCCATCCGTAAGGGTTGTTGGTTCCGTTGCGAAGCGGCACCCTGCCTTCCTCTGCCAGCATCGCCGATTGCAGTTCGACCATCCGGTGCAACGGCTCGTAGAGTGCGATGTCGACCTGCGCACCCTCTGCGCCGTTGCAATCGCGCGCCCACAATGCCGTTGCCGCCCCCAGCAGGCCGAAGAGGCTGGCGGATGCGTCGGCAAGGCTGAAGCCGACATGCAGCGGAATATCGTCCGGGTCGCCCGTCAGCGGCACGATGCCGCTGAAAGCCTCCGCGATCTTCCCGAAACCGGGCACAGGCGCCATCGGTCCGGTCTGGCCGAACCCCGAGATGCTGATCATCACCAGATCCGGATTGACCTGCCGCAGATCGCTCCAGCCGATCCCCAGCCGATCGAGCGCGCCGGGGCGGTTATTCTCGATCAGCACGTCGGCATCACGAACGAGCGTCATCAGCCGTTCCCGATCATCCGGCTCCTTCAGATCAAGGGTCACACATTGCTTGTCGCGTACACCAACACCCCACCACACCGACAGCCCATCGACCTCCAGTCCGAGCTGGCGTCCGGCATCGCCGCCGTCCGGCCGTTCGATCTTGACGATCTCGGCACCGAAATCGGCAAGAAGGCTGCCGCAGAGCGGCCCGGCGATGACATTGCCGAGTTCGACGACCCGCAAGCCTTCGAACGGAAGGCCGTATCCGCTAGCCTGATCTGCGCTCATTGCGTCGCGATGCCGTTGCGGCGCCCCTCTTCCACCACCTCCCGCGCGAGCGGAAGCATGGCGTAGTCCACCATCGAACCTCGATAGCTGACAGCAGCATCGCCACGCGCGAGCGCCTCTTCCATTGCCGCTATCATTCCGGCGAAGTAGCTGATCTCCTCTTTCGTGGGTCGGAAAACCTTCTGCGCGATCGCGACATGGCTCGGGTGGATGAGCACGGCACCGGTGAAGCCGAGGCTCTTGGCCCGCTTCACAAGCATTTCGACCGCGGCATGGTCGTCGAGCTTGGTTCCGATGATGCTGGCCATCGGATAGGCCGCGCCGCCGGCCCGGCTGTCCAGCACCATCTTCGACGCGAGGTAGAGCTGTTCGGTGCCTTCGAGCGACGGGCTGAAGCCCACCGCGCGGGCGACGTCACCGGAGATCGGCCCGCCAGTAACGCCGATGACGCCCCGGCACCGGTCGCTCGCGGCGGCAAGATCGCGTGCAGCCCACAGCCCTTCCGCGGTCTCGGGCAGCGGCATGATCGCGACCTGTCCGTGCGGCAGCCCCGCGCGTCCTTCCTCGTAGCCGAGAAGCCGGTCAAGCGCCCGGATTTCCTCGACCGTCCGCGATTTCGGCGGCATGATACCGGCCAGCCCATCGCGCACGATCGCCGAAACGTCTGCGGCACCGGTTTCCGACATGGCGTTGATGCGCACGAAGGCGGGAATGCCCTTCTCCTTCATGAGCCCGATCATGTCGTAGGCCATCGCCCGCCCTTCAACCTTCATCTCCACCGGCAGCGCGTCCTCCAGGTCGATCACCACCGAATCCGGCGCGAAGCGATCGACCCGTTCGGCCCAGTCGCGCTTGTGTGCCGGGATGAAGAGCATGGTACGAAGTGGCCACATGGTTCAGTTTTCCTCTCGCATCTTGGATTGTGCAGATCGTTCGCTCTCGCGCGCGGCAGCCTCGAATTCCCAGCAGACCAGCGCTGTGATCGCTGCCGCCGCGACGGCCACATATCCGAGAAAGAGCAGCGGCCTGATGAAGTGGAGATTGGTGCGCGCCGCCGTCCAGTAGAGGACGAGGCACACGGCCACCGTCCCCGCCCAGACGATCATGTTGCGGGTGGTGCGGTTCATGTCGAACCCTCCCTGGTTGCCGGTTTGGGACGATGTGCCTCGGGCACGCTCTCCCCGCTTTCGGCGGAGGCGAGCGAGCGCCGCCACAGGATCAGCAGTACCGTGCCAGCGATCACCAGGCCCGTCAGCTCGGTCACACGGCTACTCCAGATCATCAGCAACGCGGCGATGCCGAGGAGCGCCCGCTCATGCGCGCGGGCCACGACCATGAACCAGCCCTCGATCGCGATCGCCAGCAAGAACACGCCGCACGCTGCGGTTGCCGTCGCAAGCACGATCCGCGTCCACGTGCCGTCGAGCAGCAGCGACGTGTCGTAGATGAAGCAGAACGGCACGATGAAGCCGGCCATGGCCAGCTTGAAGGCTTGATAGCCGGTCTTGTTCAGATCTGCCTTTGCGATGCTCGCGGCGGCATAGGCGGCGAGCGCCACCGGCGGCGTGACATTGGCGAGGATGCCGAAATAGAAGGCGAAGAAATGGCTCGCCAGTTCCGGAGCGCCCATCTGTATCAGGCCCGGAACGACCAGAACCGCGACCGTCAGATAGACCGCCGGCGTCGGCAATCCCATGCCGAGCACCAGGGCGATGATCGCGGTCAGCACCAGCGCGACGGGCAGCACGCCGTTCGACGTCTGCACCACGAAATCGGCAAGCAGGTTGCCGGCACCCGACACCCAGACCGTGCCCATCAGGATGCCCGCGCCGGCCACCGCGACCGCGACCGCCAGATTATTGGCGATGCCGTCCACGGCCGACTCGACATAGGCGACCATCGTCACCCGCGTGTTGGCGCGCAGCAGCGAAAGCACGAGCAGCGCGCCGACGCCGATGAGCGCCGATCGCTGCGGCGACATGCCGAAGAAGAACGGTGCGACGAGCGCCGCGATCGCCAGCAGGAAATGCCCTCCGCTGAGCAGAACCGGCCACAGGCGCGGCAGGGCACCCTCGACCTGGCTCAGCTTGTTGCGATGCGCCCGCAATCCGATCTGAGCGAAGATGGCGAAGAAGTAGAGCGCGGCCGGAATGATCGCCGCGATGACGATGTCCCAGTAGTTGCGGCCGAGGAACCCTGCCATCAGGAACGCAGCCGAGCCGAGGATCGGCGGCATGATCTGGGCACCGGAGGAGGCGACGGCCTCGACCGCGCCGGCATATTCGGGACGGAAACCGGAGCGCTTCATGAGGGGAATGGTAAAGCTGCCGGTGCCCGCGACATTGCCGACCACGGAGCCCGAGGCCGTGCCCAGCATGGCGCTCGACGCCACCGCCACATGGGCCGGCCCGCCGGGCCTGCGCCCCATGATCGCCAGCGACAGGTCCTGGAAGAACATGACCGCGTTTGTGCGGACCAGCATGGCGCCGAAAATCAGGAAGATCATAAGATAAGTGGCGGCGACCGCCGTGGTGGGGCCGAATATACCCTGATCCTGCATGAAAAGGATTTCCACCAACGTGCGCCAGTTGACGTTCGGCGCGCTGAAAGCGCCGGGGAAATACTCGCCGAACAGGGCCTGGATGATAAACAGCGCGATGATCGCGATCATCGGCCAGCCGAGATAGCGCCGCGTGGCCTCAAGCACCGCCAGGATGTAGGTTACGCCGAAGAACATATCCGCGCCGTTGGGGAAGCCGATCCTGCGCGCGAAACTCGTGTAGTCGCCGAAGACGTAGATCATTCCGGCGAGCATCAGCCCCATCAGGACGACATCGGGCAGGAGGCCCGGGATACCGCGTGTCTGCCAGTGACGGCCGCTAGCCGACTTCGCCAGCAAGGCGAGCGAAATGGAAGCGAAAACGAAGGCTATTCTCTGCAGATAGCCCGTGATGGTGCCGAAGGCGGCCGTGTAGATCAGCAGGATGGCAATCGACAGGCTGAGGAACATGATCGTCACGGCCAGCATCCGCTGAAGCAGCGTTCCACCGACGATCACCCTTCGCAGCGGTGCCGTGACGACGTCGTCGCTGGCCAGCGCGGCCACCTCTTCGGGCACACCATCCATGGTCGACGAAGACATGCGCAATCCTCCCGTTCACGAAGGCGCGGCAGACACCAGGGCCCGCCGCGCCGTCATGTTGGCGTCAGGGTGTGTCGTTGCCTGCGGCGATATAGTTGATCTCGATCCCGGCTTCCTCGAAGCAGCGCTTCGCACCTGGATGGAGCGGGATGAACACTGTCGCGGCTGCGCGCGGCGCCATGGTTTCGGCCTCGGCCCAGCCGGGCACAACCTCGCCCCAAACCTTGGCGCCGTCGCCGACATAGAGCTGCTTGCACAGCTCGTAGACCGTCTCCTCCGGCACGTCCTTGTGCACGATGTAGCCGATCGAAAGCTGGATGCCGCTCACTTCCTCCTTCTGCCAGTCGTAGGTTCCGGCCTGCATGTCGTTGCGCGAGAAGGTCGGATAGTTCTCCATCAAGGCGTTGAGGACCGGCTCGTCCATCGTCACGAGGCGCGGCGTGTTGTTGGCGGCAAACTGCGTGATGATCGGAGCAGGATGGTCGCCGGTGAAGAAGACCGCGTCGAGCTGGCCGTCGCCCATCATCTCGAACTGCTGGTTCCAGTCGCCGGTCATCACCAGTCCGCCATTGGCGGCGATCTTGTCGTAGGAAAGGTCGACGCCGCCGAGCGCCACCTCCACCATCGTCGCGGTCAGGCTGTCGGCGGGACCGACGCCGATGCGCTTGTCGGCGAGATCCGCCCAGCTCTTGATGTCGCTGTCTTCGGTGGTGACGAAGGTCGGGCTCGCCGAGGGCCGCTTGAGGAAGCCGAGGTAGCCGCCGAGATAGCGCATGTCGCGCATCTTGTCCCTGCCCTCGAACGTGCGCGTGCCCGTCCATGCGTCGAGCACATTCTCGCCGACGCCATGACCGAACTGCGCCTCGCCAGTCTGGACACGCGGCGGGGCGGCGGCTGCCGTGCCTGGCAACCGGCGGATCTGCACCGCATCCTCCGGGAAAGTGCGCTTGAGCGCCTCCTCCAGTACAGTGAAGGCCAGATCGCTCGTCGAGCCGGCGGAACCACGACCGATGATGACGAACGATTTCGTTTCGGCATGCACCGGTGCGAGCGAGACGAAGCTTGCCGCGGCCACGACCGCGGACATGACCAATGTTCTTATCCTCATTGCACTTTCCTCCCTGGTTGATCCTGTGTGTCAGGCTTGCATGACGGCTCCGGTCTCCAGAAGCGCCCGCGTTTCTTCCTCCTCGAAGCCGATCGCCTCCAGCACTGCCCTGCTATGCTCGCCGATGCCCGGCGCAGGGCTCGGCGCCGGCAACTCGCGACCGACCTGCCGCGGCGCGATCGCCGGCATGGGCCGGCCCTCCACCGCGACGACATTGTCGCGCGCGACAACCTGCGGATGTTCCTCAATGTCTCCAGCGTCGTGGACGGGGCCAACCACGACGTCGCACTCCCTTGCCATCCGAAGAACGTCGGCTGCCGGGCGGGCGCCGATCCACGCCGCGATTTCCCCATCAAGCGCGTCCATGTTCTCGCGTCTGGCGGCCGGGGTAGAGAAGCGGGCGTCCTGCGCGAGCGCCGGTCCTCCTATCATCGTCAGGAAGCGCGCCGCGACCGGCTGGGTCGCAGCGGAAACCGTAATCAGGCGTCCGTCGCTGGTCTTGAAAATGTTGCCGATGTTGGAGTTCATCGGAAAACGATTGCCGTTGCGGCGTTCCGCCCGACCGAGACCGGAGGCGATGGCAACCTGCCACTCGTTCATGCGCATCAACGCCTCATGCAGGGCAAAGCGAAGGGGGCGCGGATCGCGATCCGCGAGTCTCGCGGCGCGCAGCTCGGCAAGAGCTGCCGAAAGCGCCAAAGCGCCCGCACAGTAGTCTGCAAGCGGCAGTTCCGGCGAGGCACCAGAGCCGTCCGCGATGCCCGTCAGCGCCATGATTCCCGACGCGGCGGCGGCAAATTCGCTGCGCGTGCTCCACGGCCACAAATCGGGACGATCCGCTCCTGTTGCATGCAGGTGAACGTCGAGTAGTTGCGGCGCCAAGCGGTCTGCGAGACGGCCTGCAAATGCGGATCCATCGCGAAACAGGATGCCGCGCCGTCTTTTCAGCCGGCTCAGGATAGCCGTGAACTCCGGCTTGTCCTCATCGAGGCAAAGCGACCGCTTTCCGCGGCCCAGCGCTGCCCACCAGTGTGCCTGCACCGATTGCGGACCGAGCCGGCGCAGGGCCGTGCCCTCAGCAGGCTCGCAGACGATCACGGTAGCGCCGTGATCGGCAGCCAACGCCGCGGCAAATGCCGCCGCGGGCGTAGCGGCAATCTCGACGACGGTAAGACCGGACAGTGGGCGCGCGACATCGGCGCGGACAGCTTCTCGAAGCACCGTATGCATCTCCTCCCGATCGCATAACGTGTGTGCGGGAACTCTCCAGCGATAGGAAAGGCTTGTCAAACGAGGACATCTGATCAATAGATTTGGATTTATGATCAATGTAACGCTCAGTCAGTTGGAAACCTTCATCGCCGTGGCGGAACGGCAAGGTTTCCACGCGGCCGCACGCCATCTTCACCTTTCTCAATCGGCGGTAAGTCTGCGCGTCAGCCTTCTCGAGCAGAGGCTTGGGCTTCGCCTGTTCGAGCGCACGACCCGAAGTGTATCGCTCACGCCGGAGGGCGAACGTCTCCTCAACACCGCCCGCCATACGCTGCACGATATCGAACAGCTCATTTTCCAGTTGTCCGATGAAGGCGCTCTCAACAGGGGGCGCTTTCGCATGGCGGCGCTGCCGTCCACCGCGGCAACGATCGTGCCGGTCGCTCTTGCCGGGTTCCGCGAACGCTACCCCAACATCCAGATCCATGTGATCGATGCGGTGGCGGATCGGGCTGTTTCGGCCGTTCTCACGGGCGATGTCGAATTCGCGTTGACAACGGGAGTGCAACAGCCGCCCGGACTGGTCTTCGAGAAGCTGTTTACCGATGAATGCCTCGTCGTGGTGCCCCATGACCACCCCTTCGCGAAGGAGAGTTCAGTAGACATCGCCCAATTGTCGGACGTGCCCCTGCTGTTGCCGGTGGTCGGGTCAGCTTTCCGCGCCGAGATCGATATCGCCTTCGCCACCGCCGGCATGAAGCCCGTGGCCGAACGGGAGGCGATCAATCTCGCGACCTTGATGGCCTATGCCGAGGTCGGCATGGGGATCACCTTCGTTCCATCGATGATGAGCCATCGGCTCGATCTGTCGCGTTGTCGTGCGCTGCGCTTGGCTCCTGCCACGCTGATGCGCGCCTTCGGCATCCTGAAAAGGGAGGAACGCCCGCTCGCGCCGGCGGCATCCGCCTTCGCGGCGTTCCTGAAAACGATGATGAACTCGTCCTGATCGCCTGGCAGGCAAGGCTCGCCTGAAGCGAGCAGGGGCCGGGACGGCCCGATTTGTGCCGGACCGCGCGTCAAACTACCCAATCATGTCAATGATTTACATCGCAGCCCGACCCATACGCCAACCCGCAGCGCGGGCCTGAATCATTCCCACTCAATCGTCCAAACCCACATTAAGCCTTTGATATCACGTATAATTATGGCTGTGGGGCGTGCAAAAACCGACTATTGGCAAGTCAAAATGTTACGCTTTTGATTTTAAAGGGAAAAAGGGTCGAAAAAAAATTTGTGGGTTTAGAGGACAATCGGCGTCTATCGCCCGTTTGTACGCTGTGAAGGCCACCCCACGGAATAGCCGATTTGTATCAGAAAACACCGCTGACCACAATGAGTGGCGCCCCGGACAAGAGGTCCGTTTGCGCTTATGCGGATTTGCCAACTACAGAGCAGTAAACCAAGGCATCTTCAAACTGCGCATGGTTTGACATTGTGCTAAAACGCTCACCTTGAGTGAGCAAACAACAGGGAAGTTAAAGCAGTTGGAGCACCTCCTGCCAGAGGGACTGCTCGTCGATGCCGCGTGGCTTTCCGCTCAAGGCTACTCAACCTCGCTGCGTACCAAATATGTCGCCTCGGGCTGGCTCGAGCAGCCGGCCCGCCGAGTCTATCTGAGCTACTCCCCGATCCCTGGACAGATTTCGGCGTGACTTAAGCTACTGCCTGCACCTGCTGATCGGTTTCGATGCTGTTGAAGTAGACCACGGCGGGCGGCTGTCCGCCATGGGCGGCGTGTGGCCGCTGGTGGTTGTAGAAAGTGATCCACCGACCGACCCCTGCTTTGGCCTGTGATCCGGTTTCCCAGGCGTGCAGGTAGGTGATGTCGGCGCACCAGACCTGATTGGGCCGGTCGATGCGCGGCAGCATTTGGGCTATGTGCCAGCGCAGTTCCTGCTGAACGCTCGTTCGCGCCAACTGGAGAAGCCGCGACCGGAGTGGAACGAACCAATCAGGTCTGCGGATCGAAATCTTCTCGGCAGCATCGGCGCAGCGCATCCGGAGCGCCTCGTCCTGGCTCTCCATTCCGTCTATCAGAAGCGGCAGCTGCTCCGGATGGTCGAGCACGAATGGTACAACGGCAGCGACGCAGCCAATGGATCTCCTGTCGCCACCCGCAAGAGCGGAAAAGATATCCATGTCTTGATGGCCCTTCACCGGCGCGTCAGCACGCCACCCAAAATCACCGTGGCAGCATAAACCAGGGGTGCAGCCATGCCAGCCAGCAGCAGATAATTGGCTGAGAACGTCGGGTCGGCGTGCAGGTCCTTCAGGTTGTCGATGTCCACTGTTGTCTAATCGCCGCAGCTAACGATCATCGGGCCATGCCCGTTAGATCTCGGCCCAGAGCGTTCGAGATATCCTCAGCTGAATCGTGGATCAGTTGCAGCGCGTAGTGCGGGTTGTGAACGTGGATTCCTGCATCCGCTCCCACAAATTTCCAGTTGTAGGCTGCTTTCAACAACCGTGGCGTCCAGCTTGCATACGGGACCGGGGTGCCTTCCCTTTGGTCTGGTAGGCCGTCGCCGTTGTGGTCGGCAAAAAAGTAGGGATGGCGATTTCCGTCGTAGACCATCGCCGTTCCAGCTACATCCCGCGCATACTCGGCCAGCAAAGCGAAGAGCCGCTCCCTGTTGGCGACGATGTCGGCGAAGATGCCCTGCTCAAGATTGCCGCTGCCATCGAAACTCTGGCGGGAAATACGGATTGCGCGTGAATTGCCCGATTCATGGCAGGTGGTGCAGGTCTCCTCCGCCACGGTCAAGTTATGCGGTTCGTGGCACCCCACACAGGTAGAGACCGGGCGGGCGTGGAAGAACCGCTGCTGGTAGACCTTTCCCGGATACTGGTATCCCAACGCGCCGGAGCCCCCTAGCAGGCTCGCTGCGGCTACCGCGTAGTGTGGATTGATGAAAGACAGTTCAGGACTGACCCCATCTTCGGGGCTTTCCGCCACTGCACGTTCAATCGTTGCGCTCGACGCTCGGCCCTGGTGGCACGTCATGCATGCCGCTTCAGCACCCACGACGGGATGCTGAGTGCCAGAAGGAAGCCGGATCTCAGTTACGCTCGGCAGGCCTGGATGGTGGCAGGTATCGCAGTCCACCACTCCGCCAACGGGTATAGGACTCTGCGGCAGTCCCGGCGTGCTGCCATCGAACCCATACAATGACCGAAACCCCGCTCCAGAGTGACAGGTGGAGCAAACTGGCGGAATTTCGCCAGTATCGTTCCAATGCGCGAAAGATTCAGAATGGATATTCGCGTGTCCAGATCGCACCCACTGCGTAATCTCTTCAATATTAGGAGTCCGCTCCGGCGTTTGTCCGATTGCCGAGGCAACAACGAACATGGCGGGAATACTGCTCCACAAGAGAATTGATCGAAGCTGCATGGGCGGCCTTCCTCGCGCGGGTGGAAGCATCAATCGTTCTCTGGTAGTCCTTGTATTGTCAAGCGGAAGGGCATTGCCGACTCGATCAAGCCACGGAGGGACCCGCCATACTCGGTCTGACGCAACGCGGCCTCTCCGTACGTGCGGGTTCGCCGCCCCTCCCAACAGGTATGCCAGAAAAGATCCTCACATCCGAAGCCGGGGTGAGCTTGCCCCCGTGGATGGAATTCAGGGTGGAGCCGCTGGCGGAGGTCGGCAGCCATGTTGCGCAAGGCACGCCGCTCCTGAGGGATCGCCGGCGTCCCGAATGCATCATCACAGCGCCCATCTCTGGCCGCCTTTCGGAACTTGAGACTGGTGCGGGGCGCCGCCTTACGAGCCTCATCATTCAGGGAGAAGGATCAGGCGAGCGGCACCAGTATGACACCCAATCGGCGCTCGAAGAGCTTGAAGGCGGAAGCGGATCAACCGCGCTGCGTCAACTGCTTCAGAGTTCCGGCCTCTGGATGCGACTGAGGAGCCGGCCTTTCGGCAAAGTGCCCGAAGCATTAACGGCTCCTGCCGCGATATTTGTCATGGCGGTCGATACTCGTTCCCTGGCGCCGGACCCGCGGCATGCGATCGGAGAGGATAACATCGCACGACTCAATCTTGGATTACGCGCGCTCTCAAGCCTCTGCGACGGGCCGCTATTCTTCTGCCAGGACCAAGGGCCGGACATCCCTGACGCGCACGGTAGATTGAAGATAGTTCGGACCGGCGAGTTGCACCCTCAGGGTCTTGCGGGGCTCCAGATCCACCGGCTGTTTCCCGCGCGTCTCAGCCGACAGGTCTGGGACATCTTCGTCGAAGATGTTGTTGCCATCGGCCAATTGCTGTCCGAGGGCCGGCTGCCCGAATCGCGAGTGGTGTCCGTTGCCGGGCCGGGACTGCGCGAGGCGAGGCTCGTCCGCTGCCCTCCCGGCGCTGATCTTCGCGAACTCTGCTACGCCTTCATGTCGCCCGGTCCGCGCACAATCCTCTCCGGCTCGGTTCTCGATGGGCGGGAGTCGCGCTGGCTCGGTTTCCCCGATCGGCAGGTTACGGTGCTCGAGCGTCGCGAGCCAACACCGCGACACTGGTTGGAAGCCGCCCTGCGCCGGGCATCGCGCCCCGAACCGGTCATTGCCACAGCCGCCGTCGAGCACGCATTGGGGGGCGCTATGCCGGGAATGGCCCTCCTGCGCGCGCTCTCGGTCGGCGACGACGAAGCCGCGATTGAACTTGATGTCCTGTCGCTGGTCGAAGAAGACCTGGCGCTCGTTGATTACGTTACCGCGGCCTCGCCGCGCTTTTCGGATCTGCTGCGCGCTGCTCTGAACCGCATTGAGGCGAACGCATGATCCGGGGCATCTGGACTCGCGAGACCGTGGCCATGGTTTTCCTGGCTGCAGTGCTGCCAGTCGCGGTGTCGTGGGTCTGGGACGAAGGGGTCTGGGGCACCGGTCGCCTCGTGTTCGTCCTTGTCCTGGCTGGGATATGGCAAGCGCTGTTTACCTTTTTCCGTGCCCAGCCGCCGAGTGCGGCCGGGGCTGTATCCGCAATTGCCATTGCGGTTCTGGCACCCGAAGTGGGGCCGTTTCAGTTCGCAATCGGGGTCAGTTTCGGTTTCGTCTTCGGCGAGCTGGTGTTTGGTGGCTGGGGGCGCAGTGTCCTCAGCCCTGCGGTCGTAACCATCATGTTCCTCGGCTTCGGCTTTCCCGTGGCGGATTGGCCTCACCTGCCGGTTCAGATCGGCTGGGCCACGATCCCGGCGGCGGCAATACTTTTATTCTTCGGCGTGATGCCCTGGCGCGTCCTGGTTGGCGCACTTGGGGTGCTCATCGCTGCGGGTGGATTCACCTTCGAGCTGCTGAGCAGCGCCGTTGCATTTGTTCTGGTTCTCCTCGTCTGCGATCCGGCGGTCAGTGCGTCGACGCCGCTTGGGCGTTGGCTCTATGGCGGCCTCTTTGGTGCGTTAACCGCACTCTTTACGGCGTTTTGGGAGACCGCGCCCGTGCAGATTGCTGTTTCGGCAGCACTCCTGGTTTCGCTCGCAGCACCTTTACTGGATGAAATGGCCATCGCCCTCTGGCAGGCTGTTCGGAGATATCGTCATGGCTGAGTTCAACCCGATCAAGCTGTGGCGAGGGATCCTGTCGCTGCCCAATGAAAGCCGAACCAAGACCATCGCCGTTGCCTTCATCGTTTCGATTGTGTGCGCGCTGCTGGTTACGGGTGCAACGGTGGTGCTGCGGCCCATCCAGGCGCAGAACCGCGCGCTTGAACAGCAGACTCGACTTGAGGCGCTGCTGGCAGAAATTCCGGGGCTATCGGCGATATTGACAACGTCCGACGAGATGAAGTTATCGACAGTCGTGGTAGATCTTCGGCGCGCCAAGGCTGCACAGGATGTCACACCCGAGACGTTGGCGAGCGCCTTGACGGATTCCGCCAACTGGACGCAGCTGTCGCCGCAGGAGGACATCGCCAATCTAGGGAGCCGCGCTGACTTCAAGCAGATTTACCTGCTTCGCAGCCCAGAGGATCAAGTGGAGCTGGTAATCCTGCCGATCAGCGGGACGGGTTATGGCGGCCCCATAGAGGCGATGATTGCTGTCGAGAGCGATATGAACACCGTCGCGGGGCTCGCGGTGATGTCGCACAACGAGACTCCCGGGCTGGGTGCGCGGATCGATGAACCCGCCTGGCGGCAGCAGTTTGCCGGCAAGCGCATCGAGGACGACACCGGAACACCTCAGTTGGCTGTTGCGCGCGGCGCAGCGACAACCGAATTCGAGGTCGACGCGATCACCGGCGCGACGCGAACCAACACCGCCATGACGCAAATGCTGGCATTCTGGCTCGGGCCAAACGGGTACGGCCCGCTTCTCGATGCCATACGACGGGGAGAATTCTGATGCGGCTCTGGGGAACCCTTACCGACCCAATCCTGCGACAGAACCCGGTCACGCTGCAGATCCTTGGCATCTGTTCGGCACTTGCGGTGACGACCACGCTCGCAGCTGCGATCACCATGTCAGCAGCACTGACTGCGGTCATCGTGGCCGCCGCAGGGATCATCAGCCTCATCCGGCGGCATCTGCCTTCCTCCATCCGCCTCATCGTTCAGATCATCATCGTCGCCTCGCTCGTCATCGTCGTGGATCAGTTTCTGCAGGCGTTCTTCTTCGAGATGAGCCAACGGCTCTCCGTCTTTGTCAGTCTGATCGCCACAAATTGCGTTGTTCTGGGACGCACCGAGTCCTTCTCGCTTCACAATCCACCCGTTCCCGCCATGACCGACGCGCTGGGCAACGGCCTCGGCTATTC
>JAEWFU010000170.1 GCA_023388675.1 Pseudomonadota bacterium
ACAACCAGCGCGCGGAGGAATCGCGCCGTATCCTCGAATGGGGCATGCGCTCGTTCGAAAAGCTCGATCTCTACAAGGCCGGCGAGGTCGTTGGCGAGGCCAAGACCTTCGGAGGCGAGAAGGGCGGCGTTGCGCTGCGCGCGGACGGACCCATCTCGATCTTCGTGCCGATAACAAATCGCGACAGGCTGATTGCGCGGATCGTCTACGAGGGCCCGGTCGTCGCGCCGGTGGAAGAGGGCACCCCGATCGGTACGCTCAAGGTGTGGATCGGCGACACTATGAGCCAGGAAACGCCACTATATGCCGCCGAGGGCGTGGGAACCGGCGCTCTTCACCAGCGCGCGCTCGATGCGGTCGAGGAGTTGCTGGTCGGCTGGCTGCGCTAGGAGTTGAACCGGCAATGCCCGATGGATATTCGGGCGCCCGTGACCTATGTGAAACGGTAACAGCGGAGTCGGCGACGGATCGTTGCTCCCGGGACCAACGGCTGAAAGGCAGACGTGGCGCGCGGTATCTTCATAACCTTCGAGGGCGGGGAGGGAGCCGGAAAGTCGACCCAGATCGTCACGCTCGCGCAGGCCTTGCGAGGCACCGGCCTCGAAGTCGTCGTCACGCGGGAGCCGGGCGGTTCGCCGGGCGCTGAGGCCGTGCGCCATGTGCTTTTATCGGGCGCGGCGGAGCCGTTCGGGCCCGGCATGGAGGCGTTGCTGTTCGCGGCCGCCCGTTCCGATCATGTGGAGCAGGTTATCCGTCCTGCCGTTGCGCGCGGAGCGGTGGTGCTGTGCGACCGGTTCATGGATTCGAGCCGCGTCTACCAGGGCGTCACCGGCAACCTCGATGCCGGTTTCATGCGGGCGCTGGAGAAAGTGGCCATCAACGGCATGGTGCCTGACCTGACGATCATCCTCGACCTCGATGCGGAGGAGGGGTTGCGCCGAGCCGCCGTGCGGCGTGGCAGCGGCGGGGCTGATCGCTATGAAAAGGAAACGCTGGATGTGCATCGCCGACGGCGTGAAGCCTTCCTGGAAATCGCCGGGGCTGAGCCGGAGCGCTGTGTGGTGATCGACGCAGGGCAACCGCCGCAAGATGTTGCCGCCGCGATTGCCGAGGCGGTTCATCCCCTCGTATTGCGCAGCGAGATGGCGGAGGAGGGGGCCGCATGAGCTTCGAGCGTCTCTCCCCCGAACAGTTCGACACGATCCCGGGCATTGCAGAGCCCGCCGAGAACCCGCTGCTTGTCGGTCACGAAGAAGCGATGATGCAGGTTGCGTCCGCGTACCGCGCCGGCAAGCTGCATCATGCGCTGCTGCTGGCCGGACCACCCGGCATCGGCAAGGCGACCTTCGCGTTCCATCTCGCGCAGCACTTGCTGGCCAATGCCGTGGCGGGCGAGGCGCCGCCGCGATTTTCGCCACGTGAACCAGCTTCGCCGCTGTTCCGCCAGATTGCGCAAGGAGCGCATCCGGCCGTGCTGCACCTGACGCGACCCGTCAACGAAAAGACCAAGGGCTTCAAGTCCGTGGTCACCGTCGACGAGATCCGCAAGATCAACCGGTTCCTGTCGATGACCGCGCATGACGGCGCCTACCGCATCGCCATCGTCGATCCCGCAGACGACATGAACACCAATGCAGCCAATGCGTTGCTCAAGAATCTTGAAGAGCCGCCGCCACGCACGCTCTTCGTGTTGATCGCGCATTCGCTGGGCAGCCTGCTGCCGACGATCCGCTCGCGCTGCCAGACGATCAAGTTCAAGCCACTGGAGCCGGCAGCCCTGTTAAAGGTGCTCGACGCGTCACAGACCAGCGTACCGGATGATGAAGCGGGCCGGGCGGCGCTGGCGACCCGGGCAGGGGGCAGCGTGCGCGATGCGCTGCTGTTGACCGAGTATGGCGGGCTCGACATCGCCGATGCGGTATCCGGCGTGCTGCGCTCGCGGCCCTATGCTTTTGCCGATGCGTGGCGGGTGGCCGAGGCGGTCAGCGGCCGCGATGCCGCGGTCCAGTTCTCGATCTTCAACCAGAATGCGCTGGAGGCGATCGCCGGACAGGCGCGGGCGGCGGCACTGGCGGGCGACGGTGCCCTGGCAGCCAGGCTCGCGGAGCTGTGGCGCGAGTCCGAGCAGGCCATAGCGGAGACCGAGACGTACAATCTCGACAAAAAGCAGCACGTCAGCGGGCTTCTTCAGCGAATGTGGCAAGCGGCCAACCCCTGAACCGGGATAGCCATTGCGGCTTCGATGCGCTATCTGACCGCCAGAAACCGACCGCCGGACCTCCCATGCCAAGCCAGACCTACTACATAACCACCGCTATTTCCTATCCGAACGGCAAGCCGCACATCGGCCATGCCTACGAGCTGATCGCGACCGACGCGCTGGCGCGCTTCCAGCGCCACGACGGCAAGGATGTGTTCTTCCTGACGGGCACCGACGAGCACGGGATCAAGATGTACCAGACGGCGCGCAAGGAAGGCGTGCCGACCCGCGAGCTGGCCGACCGCAATGCAGCCGAGTTCAAGCGCATGGCGGAGGCGCTGGGTGCGTCCAACGACGATTTCATCCGCACCACCGAAGAACGCCATTACCGCTCCTCTCAGGCGATCTGGAAGGCGATGGCGGATAATGGCGACATCTACAAGGGCGGCTATGCCGGCTGGTATTCGGTGCGCGACGAAGCCTATTACGACGAGGACGAAGTCGAGCTGCGCGACGACGGCGTGCGCTACGGTCCGCAGGGCACACCCGTCGAGTGGGTGGAGGAGGAGAGCTATTTCTTCCGGCTGTCGGCTTATGGCGACCGGCTGCTCAATCTCTACGAAGAGCACCCCGACTTCATCGGCCCGATCGAGCGTCGCAACGAGATCGTCAGCTTCGTCAAGTCCGGCCTGAAGGATTTGTCGATCTCGCGCACGACCTTCGACTGGGGCATTCCGGTGCCTGGCGACGAGAAACACGTGATGTATGTGTGGGTCGACGCGCTGACGAATTACATCACCGGTGTTGGATATCCGGATGAAAACGCTGACCTTTGGCGTTTCTGGCCGGCGGATTTGCATGTCATCGGCAAGGATATTACCCGCTTCCATACGATCTACTGGCCGGCATTCCTGATGTCGGCCGGCATCGAGTTGCCGAAGCGCGTCTTCGGCCACGGTTTCGTGTTCAACCGCGGCGAGAAGATGTCAAAATCGGTCGGCAACGTGATCGACCCGTTTGCGCTCGTTGACCATTACGGGCTCGACCAGGTGCGCTATTTCCTGCTGCGTGAAGTGCCGTTCGGTCAGGACGGCAACTACAGTCACGACGCGATCGTCAACCGTACCAATGCGGATCTCGCCAACGACCTCGGCAATCTGGCGCAGCGCTCGCTGTCGATGATCGCCAAGAACTGCGGCGGTGTCGTGCCGCAGAAAGGCGCGCTGCAGGACGTCGACACCGCGATGCTGGCGATGGCCGACGAAGCATTGGCGACGGCACGCAAGGCGATCGGCGTACAGGCGATCCATCAGGCGCTGGCGGCGGTTTTCGGGGTCGTTGCCGAGGCCAACCGCTATTTCGCGGGGCAGGAACCCTGGGCGCTGCGCAAGACGGACCCCGCGCGCATGGAAACGGTTCTGTGGACCACGGCCGAGACTGTGCGTCGTGTGGCGATCCTCTGCCAGCCTTACGTGCCGGGTTCGGCCGCCAAGCTGCTCGACCTGCTCGCCGTGCCGGCGGACCAGCGCGACTTCGCGCATCTGGCGGACGCGTTCGCGCTGAAGCCGGGCGATGCGCTGCCCGCGCCGCAGCCGGTCTTCCCGCGCTATGTCGAGCCGGAAACGGCAGCCTGAGCGATTGTCCATGCTCGTCGACAGCCACTGCCATCTGGACTTTCCGGATTTCGCCGAGGAGCGCGACGCAATCGTGTCGCGCGCGCTGGAGACCGGCATCGGCCGCATGGTGACGATCTCGACCCGCGTGAAGAAGTTCCCACAGGTGCTGGCGATCGCCGAAGCCTACGAGCAGGTCTATTGCTCGGTCGGCACGCATCCCCACAATGCAGCGGAAGAGCTTGACGTAACGGCCGACGAACTCGTGCGTCTTGCCGAACATCCGAAGGTCGTCGCCATCGGCGAAGCGGGCCTCGACTATTTTTACGATCACGCGCCGCGCGACGCGCAGGCCAAGGGCTTGCGCACGCATATCGCGGCGGCGCGCACCACCGGTTTGCCGCTGGTGATCCACGCGCGCGATGCCGACGCCGACGTCGCGGCGATCCTGAAGGACGAGATGGGGAAGGGGGCCTTCCCCTTCGTCCTGCACTGCTTTTCCTCAGGCCGCGGGCTGGCGGAAGCCGGCGTCGCGCTCGGTGGCTACGTTTCCTTTTCGGGCATCCTTACGTTCAAGCGGTCGGATGAACTGCGCGAGATCGCGGCAAACGTCCCGCGCGACAGGCTTCTGGTGGAGACCGATGCGCCATACCTTGCGCCGCAGCCTTATCGGGGAAAACGCAACGAGCCGGCCTATGTGAAGGAGACCGCGGCCGTTCTGGCGAAGGCTGTCGGGGTTGCGGAGAGCGAGATTGCCGAAATCACGACGGAAAACTTCTTCCGTCTCTTCTCGAAAACGCCACGGCCATAGGACATGGCCGACCGCCTGCGCCTCGTCATCACCGGATGCGGCTCGTCGCCGGGCACGCCACGCATCGTCGGTGACTGGGGCAATTGCGATCCCGCCAATCCGAAGAACCGCCGCCGACGGGCCGCGGCGCTTGTCGAGCGCATTTCAGCATCCGGTGATATAACGCGGGTCGCGATCGACACCGGGCCGGATTTCCGCGAGCAGATGCTGGACGCCGGTGCGACGCACCTCGATGCCGTCGTCTACACGCATCCGCATGCCGACCACATCCACGGCATCGACGATCTGCGCGGCTATTTCCTGGCGCAGCGCCAGCGCATCGACATCCATGCCGACAAGCCGACGCTCGACAGGCTGCGCGACGCATTCGGCTATTGCTTCGAGACGCCGCCCGGCAGTTCCTATCCGCCGATCGTTACGCCGCGTGCGATTGCGCACGACGTGCCGTTCACCATCGATGGCCGCGGCGGCCCGATCACGTTTCTGCCGCTGACGCTGGTGCATGGCGATATCCTGTCGCTCGGCTTCCGGATCGGTGGGCTGGCATATTGTTCCGACGTCAGCGACTTTCCCGGAGAAACCGCGGCCCAGCTCGAAGGCCTCGAGGTACTGGTGGTCGATGCGCTGCAATACCGGCCGCATCCGAGCCATCTGTCATTGGCGCAGGCGCTCGAATGGATCGAACGCCTCAGGCCGCAGCGCGCGGTGCTGACGCACATGCACATACCGCTGGACTACGAGGCCGTGCGTGCCGAAACGCCTGACCATGTCGAGCCAGCTTACGATGGCATGGTGATCGAGATTTCAGCCTGAAGCCTTTGATCGGGTTTTGCTTTCGGTCTGCCGGTATACGATCTCCCATATCAATGCGAGTTCCATAATCCATCTTATGCGACTTTTGTTTGTAGCGCCCATTTAGTAATGCGACACATGAGCCAGTTAGAGATGCGACACTCCTCGCCTCTCTGGCACTGGCGAACACGAGCCCAGAGAGGAAGGCTGACGTTTTCACAGCTGGTCATCGGCCAGGTTTTGCGGAGCCGTCATGCCTTGTTTGGTCACCTTGTCGCAGAAAGAGTTGCATCGGATTGAAGCCGTCCAGAAGATTCGTGAGTGCCGATTGACTGTCACGCAGGCTGCCGGGCTGCTGCACCTGAGCCGCAGCCAGGTCCACCGGCTTCTTCAGGCCTATGATCGTGACGGCGCTGATGGGCTTGCATCAAAGAAGCGCGGCCGGCCGAGCAACCGGCGTCACACTGATGATTTTCGTGGACTGGTGCTCGACCTGGTGCGTGAGAGCTACGCGGATTTCGGACCGACACTTGCGTGCGAGAAGCTGATCGAGCGTCACCACATCGCCGTCAGCAAGGAGACGCTGCGCAAATGGATGACCGAGGCCGGTCTCTGGAAGTCGCGGCAAGAGCGCAAACGCCAGCTCCATCAGCCACGCGGCCGGCGCGATTGCCTGGGCGAACTGGTGCAGATCGACGGCTCGCATCATTGGTGGTTTGAAGGCCGCGGTCCCAAATGCGCCCTTCTCGTCTATATCGACGATGCCACTGGAAAGCTGCTGCATCTGCGTTTTGCAGGCTCGGAGAACACCTTCGACTATTTCCACGCCACCAAGGCCTACCTGCAAGAATGGGGCAAGCCAATCGCCTTCTACAGCGACAAGCACGGCATTTTCCGCACCACGCACGCCTCGCACAAGGATCGCACCACTGGCCTGACGCAATTCGGTCGCGCGCTCTACGAACTCAACATCGATATTATATGCGCCAATACTCCGCAGGCCAAGGGTCGCGTCGAGCGCGCCAACCAGACGCTGCAGGATCGGCTCGTCAAGGAGTTACGTCTGCGCGACATCAGCACGATCGAGGCCGCGAACGCCTATGCATCGGAGTTCATCATGGATTTCAATGCCCGCTTCGGCAAGGAGCCGCGCAACCCGAAGGACATGCACCGTCCCCTCGCCGACCATGAGAACCTGGATGGCGCGATGTGCCGGAAGGAGGTTCGCACGCTCTCACAGGCGCTGACCCTGCGCTACGATAAGGTGCTGTTCATCCTCGAACCGTCCGATCACGCAAAGCGGCTGTCGGGCAAGAAGGTCATCGTTTGCGACTATCCCGATGGCCGTCTTGAGATCATGCATGACGGCATCACCCTACCCTACAGAACCTTCGACAAGCTTCGCTCCGTCAACCGGGCGGAAATTGTCGGCAACAAGCGCCTGGACGCTGCGCTTGCCATGGTTGCCGAGATGCAGGCTGACAGAGAACTGAAGCGAAGCCAACACGGGCCGCGGCGCACCGGCCAAGCGAACCATATGTTCGGGGTTCCCGACGGCAGTGAGAGCAACGGATACCAGAAGCGTGGCCGCAAGCCTGGTCGCAAGACGGATTTTGTCAACGATCCTGCAATTATTGCACGACGCGAACAGGCATTGGCGAGATTAGCCGCAGCGGAATAACGATCTCACAAAGCTCTCAAAGCTAAAGCCGAAGGGAAGCTAATCACCCGCCCCCGATCAGGCTCTGCAACCCCGACCAGCCCGCCTGATCGGGGGCTGATCGTCGTGCCCTTCATCATATCCATGCACTGACCGTCGCATTTCTATCTTGCCGAAAGCGTCGCGTCTCTAAATCGCTTTGACATTGTTTGTGGGGGTTGGGCGCCGGATGGATGCCGTCCGGCGTTGATTGATCCGCTAGCCCACCTACTCCTCGTAACGCTCCGTAGAGTCCCGATCGCGTTCGTATCGTCTGGTGACGGGAAACGGCGGCAACCATGCCTCGCGACGGACGGTCCACAATTCGTAAGTCGGGACCAGCTGGTCCGGAGCGTCGAGTGATCCCAGGTTCACCTCGATCTCGTCGGCGCTGCGCCCGAAAACCGGCGAGCCGCATTCCGGGCAGAAATGACGCCCCGCATAGTCGCGCGTTTCGCCCTCGATCGTCACCGCATCCTCGGGAAATATCGCGGATGCGTGAAAAAGCGCGCCGTGATGCTTGCGGCAGTCGAGACAGTGGCAGATGCCGACCCGGTACGGACGTCCCGTCGTTGTCAGCCGAACCTTGCCGCACAGGCAGCCGCCGGTGAATCTGTCCATGCTGCTGCCTCCACCATCAAGCGGCCCATAACTACACCGAGGCTGCTCAGCCGTCCATCATCACCACATCCACCATCGGCCCGCACTGCGGCACTGTGTGAGGAAGTGCTGATATAGCGCCCTGCTTTCGCGACGCTATTCGAACGCCTGCTCGCTGATCGGCCAGATCGGCCGCGACAATTTCCGGTAGCCCGCCGTCTTCGGGTTGCTCGGATAGCAGCCCTCGACCGCCGCGTGGACGATCTCATCGGCGATCGGCGCGAAGCCGGCATGGAAATGGTTGGTCGACTTGATCAGGAGCACCTGCTTTTCGAGCGGATCGACGCCGAGATTGCTGAAGATGTCGGGTTCGAAGGTCTGCGTGCGGTTGGTGTTGAGGATGATGTCGATCTCGGTGCCGGCGAGCCGTACGAGCGCGGCTGGCCCGAGCGTGACCCGGCTGGTGCCGAAGGTCTGCCACCCCTCCTCCGCAAGCCTGCGGATTTCGAACAACCCGTCGAAAGGCTTGCCGCTGGCGGCGTTGGCCTTTCCGCCGATGCGCATCTCCAGCACCGTGCCCTCGCCCGCGCCATGCGCGAAGACGACGGCCTGCGGATCCCAGATCGTGGCGACACCGACACGGTCTATGCCGCTGGCGGCTAGCGCGTGCAGCAGCGTCGTGTTGTCGCCGGCAGTGCCGCCGCCCGGATTGTCCCACATGTCGGCGATCACCAGCGGCTTGCCGCTGCCGCCGGCGCGGTTGGCACGCTCTACCGTCTGTTCGACAGTGAGGCTGTTCATGATCGTCTTGCCGCGCATGGCGCGAACTTCAAGTCCGAGCTTTTCGGCAAGCGCTGCGCCGGTCTCGGGCGCATTGTCGGTGACCACCATGATCCGCGTGCCGAGCTCCGGCACGTCGCCGGCCATGAAGCCGTGGATCAGGGATGCCGACAGGATTCCGTCCCTGCCCTGCAGCGCCTTCATGCGGTCGACGAACGAGCGCGTCGGCTCGCGGCTGGTCGGGAAAACGTCGATCATGCGGCAGTCGAAGGTGGAGATGACGGGGCGGATCTCGCCGCGCGTGGCACGCAGGGCAAGGTCCACCACATGCTCGGCGCGCTCGGCGAAATCCGTGTGCGGGAATTCGAGAAAGGCGGCGAGGATGTCGGCCGCCGCCACGCGCTTCGGCGTCAGATGGCTGTGCGGGTCGAGCTCGGCCGCCACGATGACGTCGGGGCCGACGATCTCGCGGACACGCGCCAGCAGATCGCCTTCGCAATCGTCCAGTCCTCGCGCGACCATGGCGCCGTGCAGGCCGAGCACCACGCAATCGACAGGCATCGCGGCGCGGAGCTGGCCGAGGATTTCGTCGCGCAGGGCCTCGTAGACGTCGAGCCGCACATAGCCGCCGGGTTCGGCCCAGGTGGCGGTGCCCTCGATCAGCGTAAACCCCTCCTCCCTCGCCCTGCGGCGCAGGACCGGGATCGGCGCCGAGCACAGTGTCGGCGTCTCCGGATGGGCGCCGGGTCCGGCATAGAAGGCCATCTCGAACGCATGCCTGTCGGTCGGGATCG
>JAEWFU010000219.1 GCA_023388675.1 Pseudomonadota bacterium
ACCATATCCGGAGCCGGGGTCACCCGTCCCGGTCCAGCATCGAAGCCCGGCGTCGCGGGGAACATGACAGCGCGAAGAAGGAGGCGCACGAGATGTCTAGCAACGACAAGAAGGACTCAGGCAGGACGACACCGGAAACTGCACTCAGCCGCCGCAGGTTCCTGCAGGTGGCAGGCGCCAGCCTGGTCGTCGCCGGTGGCGTTTCGACCGGCCATTTCTCGATGACGTCGGCGCGCGCGCAGGGCGCGTTCAAGCTCAACGTGTTGCACATCAACGACCTGCATTCGCGTGTCGAGTCGATTGGCGGGTACGGCTCCACGTGTTCGGCGGACGATGCCGACGCGGGCAAATGCTTCGGCGGGTACGGCAGGTTGGCGACGAAGATCCGCGAGCGCCGCAAGGAGATCGAGGACGCCGGCGAGAACGTGGTCACGCTCGACGCGGGCGACCAGTTTCAGGGATCGCTGTTCTACACCACCTACCGCGGCAAGGCGGAAGGCGAGTTCATGAACAAGATCGGGTTCGACGCCATGGCGCTCGGCAACCACGAATTCGACAACGGGCCGGACGTGCTGGCCGACTTCATCGATTTCGTCGAGTTCCCCGTCATTTCCGGCAACGTCACCGTCGGCGACGGCGAGAAGCTGGCCGGCAAGGTGGACGAGTGGGTCGTCCTCGACGTGGGTGGCGATAAGATCGGGGTGATGTCCGTGCTGACCCCCGACACCGCCGTTACCTCCTCGCCGGGGCCGAACGTCAAAATCGGCGATGACATCGAATATCTGAAGGAGGCGGTGGCCCGTCTTCGTGGCGAAGGCGTCAACAAGGTGCTGCTGCTCTCGCATGTCGGCTTCACGCGCGATCAGGAGATCGCGGCCGCTGTCGAGGGCATTTCGGCGATTATCGGCGGCCACAGCCATACGCTGCTCTCCAACACCGAGGAAGGCGCGCCGGCCTATGCGACGCTGGTCGAAAACCCGGCCGGCCGCGCTGTGCCGATCGTGCAGGCGGGCGCCTATTCCAAGCATCTCGGCGATCTGACGCTGACCTTCGACGAGGAAGGCTATGTCGCGGAAGCGACCGGCGACACCCGTATCCTCGATGCGTCGATCGAACCTGATCCCGAGATCGAGGCGCGCATCAAGGAACTGGCTGGCCCGATCGAGACGCTCAAGTCCACCGAGGTCGCCGAGGTCGCGGGTCCTATTGACGGCAGCCGCGAGAATTGCCGCGCGAAGGAATGCGAGATGGGCAACCTCGTCACCGACGCCATTCTGGCCCGCACAGCCGATCAGGGCGTTACCATTGCGATCCAGAACGGCGGCGGCCTCCGCGCCTCGATCGACGGGGGCATGGCGACGGTGGGCGATGTGCTGGCCGTGTTGCCGTTCCAGAATACGCTGGCGACGATGAAGCTCAAGGGCGCCGACATCGTCGCATCGCTGGAAACGGCGGTGAACGACATCGAGAACGGCGCCGGCAAGTTCCCGCAGGTCGCCGGTCTCAAATATACGCTCGACATGACGGTCGCGCCTGACCAGGGCCGGATCAAGGATGTCGAGGTGCTCGACGGCGACCAGTGGGTGGCCATAGAGATGGAGAAGGTCTACGGCGTCGGCACCAATGACTTCATGCGCAAGGGTGGCGACGGCTATGCGCTGTTCGCCTCGAACGCGACGGATGCATACGACTACGGTCCGGGCATGGAGGAGATTGTTGCCGAATACCTCGCCAACAACGCGCCGTATCAGCCGAAGCTCGAGGGCCGCATCACGGTGATCGAAGCGAACTGAATTCCGACCTCGCGACCGGGCGGAAAGCCGGCGGAAACGCCGGCTTTTTTCTTTGGAATTTCGGTCGAAGCAGTTTTCTTGGGCCCGCTCTTGTTGGCGCGGTTCATCTCGCGCATCCGATGGCAGCGGCTTGACATGGCGATGCTGCTATCGGATGTTTTGGGAACCATGGCACCGGGTTCGAGCCGCTTCCTTCCGACCAGCAGGGCGTCGGAACAGAACGGGCCCACGATGCCGAGAACACCCGAAACATTTCAGACCTCCGGACAGATTTCTGGCCCGCATCTCCATATGCGTGGCCTCGTCGAGTCTGAAGGTCGTCCGGACGGCAGGCTGGCCCTTTGGCATGACAAGGAGGATAGATGAGCCAGCACACTGCAGAGACCATTCCTGCAATCGATATCTCGCCGCTGTTTGGTGCTCCGTCGCCAGCACGCGACGAGGCGGACCGCCACGTCTTCGAGGCTGCATCCGGCATCGGATTCATGACTGTGCGCGGGTTCCCGGGCGCGGAATTGCTTACCGGTGAAAAGCGGGGAGAACTCCTGAAAATCTTCTCCCTTCCGGATGAGGAAAAGCAGAAGCTGCTTCGCTGGAATTTCGACCCGTCGAAGAAGAACTATTACCGTGGCTGGTTTCCACTCCAGCCGACCGCTGTCTCCTACAAGGAAGGCATCGACATGGGGCCGGACATCGCCCACCCGGATGCTCCCTTCGCCGAAGACGACCCGTTGCTCGAGCGCACGCCGCTGCCCGACGAAACGGATCTGCCGGGCTGGAGAGCGGTGGTCGCTCACTACTACAAGTCTATGGAGAAGGTGGGGGCGGCCTTGATGGCCTCTATCGCGCGCAGCCTCGAACTGCCGGAAGCCACCTTCGACGGCCATTTCCGTGGCGGCATCTCGACGCTGCGCCTGATCCGCTATCCGCACAGAACGGAGGATGGCACCGTCGACCTCTCCGGCCC
>JAEWFU010000268.1 GCA_023388675.1 Pseudomonadota bacterium
ATGGTTGCGAATGGCACCAGCGTGTTGCCGGTCTGGGCGCGCACCACCTGGGCCTGGAAAGTCATGTCGCTCAGCGAGATCAGCGAGACGATGGCCGTCGCCTTGAGCAGCTCGATCGCGTTGTTGCAGAAGGTCGGCAGCATGATCAGCAGCGCCTGCGGCAGGATGATGTGCCGCATCGTCTGATAGCGGGACAGGTTGAGCGCCACGCAGGCCTCGAACTGCTCCTTGCCGATCGACTGCACGGCGCCGCGCACGACCTCGGCGCCGTAGGCCCCGACATTGAGCCCGAGCGCCAGCACACCGGCCTGCAACGGCGTCAGCGTGATGCCCATGAAGGGCAGCACGAAATAGGCCCAGAAAAGCTGGACGAAGATCGATGTGCCCCGGAAGAATTCGATATAGGCCGTGGCAAGCGCCCGCACAGCGGCAAAACGCGACAGCCGCCCCAGCCCGCCGAGGAACGCCATCACCAGCGCCAGCGCGCAGCCCATCAGGGTGAGCTGGATCGTCACCAGCGCGCCCTGGAAGATGAGAGCGAGATATCCGGACCAGTCGGTCATGGGGCGATGCTTCCGGCGTCAGGTTCGAGCGAAGGGCTAAATTTGCCCCCTCCCGCTTGCGGGAGGGGCCCGGCGGGTGGAGAAGGAGCGGCGCAACCTTCGCGGGTCAGCTCCGCCCCTTTCCGCCATCCGGCAGTCGAGATGTTGCGGCTCCTACTCCTGAGCGCAGAGCTTTTCGCGCGTGGTCGAGATCGCGGCAGCGGCCGAGAAGCCGTACGGCTCGATGATCTTCGCGAATTCACCCGATTCCTTCAGCTTGGCGAGCTCGACGTCGAACGCGTCGCGCAGCGCCTCGTCGCCCTTGCGGAAGGCGGCGCCGTCGCAATAGACCGGCGCGCCCTCGACCGGCGCGATCACCTCGAGGCTTGGATCGTTGGCCGTCGAGACAAGTGCGTTGATCGACAGCACCGGCAGCGAATAGGCGTCGATGCGGCCATCCTGAACCATCTTCAGGCCGCTCTGACCGTCCGGCACGACGATGACCCGGTCGCGCGGCACGCCGGCGTCGAGCGCCAGCTTCTCTTCCGTGCCGCCGCCCGGCGCGCCGATCGTCGCCGTCGGATCGGCAGCTACGTCGGCGTAGCTCTTGAAGCCTTTCGGGTTGCCCTTCTTCACCAGCATCGCTTCCGCGTCGCACAGCACGGGCTCGGAGTAGGCGACGGCGGCGCAACGCTCGGGCTTCATGAACAGGCCGGCCGTCACAACATCGTGCCGGCCCGCCTGAAGGCCGGGAATCATGGCGCCATATTCGGAAATGGAGGCAACGATCTCCGCGACCCCCAGCCGCTTGAAGATCTCGCGCGCCACGTCGGGGGCCGCGCCCGATACCTTGCCGTCGGCCGCAACGGCTGTGAAGGGCGGCTCGTTGGCAATGGCCACGCGAGCGAAGCCCTGCTCCTTGAGCTGGTCCAGCTTGGGGTTGTCCTGTGCCTGGGCGCCGATGGCGATTGCGGCGATTGCCGCTGCGCCCGTCAGTCCAGCGATGATCAGCTTCCTCATTGTCCTGCTCCGTGTTCCTCTGAGGTTTTATCTTTCGGCTGCGGCGGTCAGACCCGATGTCCCGCCGCTATGATCTTCTTCAGGAACGACTGCGTGCGCTCCTGTTTCGGGTTGCGGAATATCTCGTCCGGCGGGCCTTCCTCGACGATCCGCCCCCTGTCGAAGAACAGGACGCGGTCGGCGAAATCGTGGGCGAAGCCCATCTCGTGGGTGACGAGCAGCATTGTCATGTCGGTCTCGGCGGCGAGCCTGCGCATGACGTTGAGCACCTCCTCGACCAGTTCAGGGTCGAGCGCCGAGGTGACTTCGTCGAACAGCATGATCCGCGGCGACAGCGCCAGAGCGCGCGCGATGGCCACGCGCTGCTTCTGGCCGCCGGAGAGCTGGGCCGGCATGTTCTTGGCCTTGTCGGCCATACCGACCATGTCGAGCAGTTCCATCGCCCGCTTCTCGGCCGCCGCGCGCGGCGTCTTCTTGGTCAGCATCGGCGCCAGCGTGACGTTGTCGATGACGCTCTTGTGCGGGAACAGGTTGAAGAGCTGGAACACCATCCCGACCTTCTGGCGCACTTTCGCCAGGTGGCGCTCGTCGGCGGCAACCAGGCCGTCCCGGCCCTGCATGTGATAAAGCTGCTCACCGTCGATCTCGATATGACCGCCGTCGATCCGCTCGAGCGTCATCAGGATGCGCAGGATCGTGGTCTTGCCCGAGCCCGACGGGCCGATCAGCGCCAGCTTCTCGCCGGGCATCACCTCCATCGACAGGTCATCGAGCACCTTCAGCGCGCCGAAGCTCTTTGCGATCTTGTCGATACGGATGATCGGTGAAGGCATGCGTACCCCGTCCTGCGCGATCCTTTCCCTAACGATGCGTAAGGCGACAAATCATGTCAATTGGTAAAATAAAATCATGACAATATTCCCGAATGCACCCAATCGGGACCAGCGTCATGCTCACTGGCGATGCAAACTGCCGCTCAGATCGCCAGCAACAGGTGCTCCGGATCGGCCAATAGCAGCTTGGCGACGACGCCGAGGCCGGTGCGCAGTTCCGTTTCGTCCGTCGATCCGAGCGAGATACGAACCGCCGGCGCCCACGGCCCTTCCGATGCACGGAACGAAAGGCCGGGCGCGATCGCCACGTTCTGCAGCCGAGCCTGTGAGACGAAGCTCTCCTCGCTGCGGCCGGGCGGCAGGGGCAGCCAGATATGCAGGCTTTCGGGGTGCGAGCGGAATTTCACGTCCGCCAGCACCTCGGCGGCGATGGCGTGGCGCCTGCGGATCGCCGCGCGCTGCCATTCGACGAGCTGTATCGCCGTGCCGTCCTGAACCCATTTCGTGGCGATCTCGGCGACGATCGGGGTCGCCATCCAGTTGGAGACGAGATGGCGGTTGGCGACGGCGGCTACGAAACGGTCGGGTGCCACCAGATAGCCGATCCTCAGCCCGGGGACGACGATCTTGGTGAAGCTGGTGATATAGAGCGTGCGTTCCGGCGCCAGCGCGGCGATGGGCGGCGGGCGGCGCTCGACCAGCGGGCCCAGCACGTCGTTTTCGATGATCGTGATGTCGTGCCGGCGTGCCACCTCCACGATTGCCGCGCGCCTTTCCGCGCTCATCAGGGTCGCCGTCGGATTGATCACCGAGGGCTGGACGAATACGGCGCGGATATCGGAGCGCGTGCAGATCTCGTCGAGCGCTTCGGGCACCAGCCCATCGTCGTCGATCGGCAGGCCTTCGAGGTTGAAGCCGAGATAGGTCGCGAGCGGCACCAGCGTGTGGTGACCGATGGCCTCGGTTGCAACGGTGGAGCCGGGCGGAGCAGCGGCCATCAGCGCCACCGTCATGCCGGCGGTCGCGCCGTTCGTCACGCTGACGTTGAGTTGCGATGTTTCCAGACCGCACTGGCGCAGCCATTCGACCGCCGCCGCGCGGTGGCGTGGAAACACCACATTGGGACGGAAGGAAAGTGCGGCACCTGCCGGCAGGTTCTCCGAAAGCCAGGCCAGCGCCTGCTTCATCTTCTCCTGGTGCATGGTCTCGCAGACGGGCTTCAGGATCGAAAGATCGACCACCTCGCCCAGCCGCTCGGGCAGATAGGGCGGGTCGGGCTCCGGCTTGCTGGTCTGCACGAAGGTTCCGCGGCCGATCTCGCCGGCCACGAGACCGCGGCGGATCAGTTCCTCATAGGCGCGGCTGATGGTCTGCACCGACAGATGCAGGTCATCGGCGAGCCGCCTGTGCGTGGGCAGGCGCGTGCCGTTTTCCAGCCGACCGTCGTGGATCGCGCGCGCGAACTGGTCGGCAAGCGACAGATAGGCCGGACGGCGGATGAGGGCAGGATCGGGTCGCCACATTGTCATGACTTCATTAGAGAACACAATCAGTGCAATTGACAATCGAAATCGCGCGCGATCAAGGTGGCGCCGCAACAGGCTCGCGAACCATGACGGCACCCAGACTCGACGCAATCGACCTCAAGATCCTCGACGCGATCCAGCGCGACGGGCGGATCACCAAGCTGGCGCTGGCGGAGAAGGTGGGCCTTTCGCCGACGCCGTGCTGGATGCGCCTGCGGCGGCTGGAGAAAGCAGGGATCATCTCAGGCTATCACGCGAAGGTCGATTTGCGTCTGGTCGCGCCGGTGGCGACGGTCCTGGTGGAGGTGACGCTCGCAAGCCACCGGCAGGCCGATTTCGACCGGTTCGAACGTGCTGTTCGCAACAGCCCGGAGATCATCGCCTGCTGGTCTGTCGGCGGCGGCATCGACTACATGCTCAAGGTCGCCGCGCGCGACATCGACGCCTATCAGCGCTTCATCGATGCCATGCTGGAG
>JAEWFU010000283.1 GCA_023388675.1 Pseudomonadota bacterium
TTTTCCGCAATGACATGGGTTTCGGGGGCAATAACGGGCTTACGGATTTCAAGGACATCCTCGGTTATCCGATTCAGGCCACGGGCACCCGGGCAACACTTTTTGCGATCACTGCGCTGGCGCTTGCCGCCTCGCTCCTGATCTGTTCGGCGATCACCCGGTCCAAGCTCGGCAAGGTCATGGTCGCGGTGCGCGATGCGGAAAGCCGGACCCGATTCATCGGCTATCGGCCCGAATATGTGAAGCTGTTCGCCTTCGTTGTCTCGGCGGTCATCGCCGGTATTGCCGGCGCGCTCTATGTGCCGCAGGTCGGCATCATCAACCCCGGTGAGTTTGCCCCTGCCAATTCGATCGAGGTGGTGGTCTGGACCGCGATCGGCGGGCGCGGCACGCTTTTCGGCCCGATCATCGGCGCCGTACTCGTCAACTACGCAAAGTCGTGGTTCACGGCTGCCTATCCGGAACTTTGGCTGTTCGCGCTTGGCGGTCTGTTCGTCGCGGTCACACTCTTCCTGCCCCGCGGCATCGTCGGTGCCATCGGGCAATTGCGTCAGTATTGGCGCAGCCGCAGCGCACGAGATGAAGGCGGCGCACCTCCCGAGATCCCCGAAACGGAACAGGTGGCGGCGGAAAAGACCGTTCGCGCCCGTTCGACCGCCGCGTCCCCCGTCCTGGGGGCAGCCAAACCACAGCCGGCGGAGTAGACCATGCCACGCACGGACACGATCCTCTATCTCGACGGTGTGTCGGTCGCTTTCGACGGTTTCAAGGCGATCAACAACCTTTCGCTGGTGCTCGACAAGGGCGAGATGCGCGCGATCATCGGCCCCAACGGCGCCGGCAAGACGACGATGATGGACATCATCACCGGCAAAACGAAGCCGGATACGGGCGAAGTCTTCTTCAACGGTAGCATCGACCTGACCAGGCATGACGAGGCCGACATCGCGACGATGGGGATCGGACGGAAATTCCAGAAACCCACCGTCTTCGAGAGCCATACCGTCGAGGACAATTTGCTGCTTGCCCTCAAGGGAGGGCGCGGCATTTTCCCCACGCTCTTCCACCGCAAATCGAACGAGGAAGAAGAGCGCATCGGCGAGATCCTCGCCACGATCCGCCTTGATGGTCGCCGTAGCGATTTTGCCGAGAACCTGTCGCACGGCCAGAAGCAGTGGCTTGAGATCGGCATGCTGCTCGCTCAGGACCCGAAGCTGCTTCTGGTCGATGAGCCCGTCGCCGGCATGACCGATGCTGAGACCGCTGAGACCGCCCGTTTGCTGCGGGAGATCGCGCTTACGCATTCCGTCGTCGTCGTCGAGCACGACATGCAGTTCGTGCGGGAGCTCGACGTCAAGGTCACCTGCCTGCACGAAGGGTCCGTGCTGTCGGAAGGTTCGCTCGATTTCGTGTCGTCCGACGAGCGCGTGGTCGAGGTCTATCTGGGGAGATGAGCATGCTTGCCGTCCAGGACGCCACCCTTCACTACGGCGCCGCGCAGGCGCTGCGTGGCGTATCCCTCGACGTCGAACAGGGCAGGATTACCTGTGTCCTGGGCCGCAACGGCGTCGGCAAGACCACTCTTCTTCGGGCCATCGTCGGCCACCATCCGCTCAGTAGCGGTTCCATTTCCTTAGAGGGGAAGATGCTCGGCCGGAGCGCGGCGTACGATCGCGCCCGGTCGGGTATCGCTTTCGTGCCGCAGGGGCGAGAAATATTCCCGCTGCTGACGGTGCGCGAAAATCTCGAAACCGGCTTCGCACCGCTGAAACGGAGCGAGCGCAGTATTCCCGACCACGTCTTCGAACTTTTCCCGGTGCTGAAGGAAATGCTCGGACGGCGGGGAGGGGACCTCTCGGGCGGCCAACAACAGCAGCTTGCCATTGGCCGGGCACTGGTGATGCGTCCTAAACTGCTGGTGCTCGACGAGCCGACGGAGGGTATTCAACCGTCGATCATCAAGGATATCGGGCGCGCGATCACCTATCTGCGAGACACGGTGGGGCTGACGATCCTGCTTGTCGAGCAATATCTCGATTTTTGCCGGGAACTCGCCGACCACGTCGCGATCATGGATCGGGGCCAGATCGTCTATTCGGGCGCTGCGTCCGGACTGGAAGACCCGGACGTGCGCCGTCATCTGATGCTCTGAGCTTTCCGAAACTGGAAACGGGATCGCTTGCGTGCTGCTGGAGCAGCGGGCGTTCTAACGAACGCAACTCCGCTGCTCCTGCTTCGTTTTCCTAGCCGCATTTGTGCGACGCCAGACGATTCCGGCTGGCTGCAAAGTGCTCTAGCTGTCGGCGGGGGAAGTCTGGTTCACTTCAAGCGAGATGCGCGTTTGCAGAAGCACTTCGGCTTCTCCTCGCACGTCGATCGCCAGTTCAAGCCTTTCGGGTCCCGCGGCCTTTTCGCGGGCCATATCGAGCAAGGCGATGATCGCCGTTTGCCTGGCATCTTCGAGGCTTGCGAACTCATGCCCGGAATCGTCCATGAGCACGTCATCGCCGCTTCACGTGTCGAAGTAGAAATGCGGCATATCCGTTTCCCCAAAACAATCTCGAACAAGCCAAAGCCTGCCGGATTAACCCCAGACATTCATCTGTCAGGTTCGTTCAAGGATGGACACCCCGCCTCCGATCCCGTGGGAATTGAACCATCGCAAGGCAGCCTTTGCAAGAATTTTTCACTGTCTCGAATGCCGCAGAAGTGGATAAATCGCGGCCGTCACGGCGGCTAACCCTGGCTGTTTGTCGCCATTGCGGACCGGTAGTCCAGATATCGGCTGAACGCCGTGACGAGATGGTAAAGTATGCTGGCCGGCACCTCCTTCGCCACCGGCGTACCGTCCTCGGCGATGCGGTCCAACCAAAGACCTGATTTTGCTGGTGATAGATGGTGTCGGAAGAGACGTTCCATGCGTTCTTCCACCTCGGTTGAGAGCTGGAGTTCGCCTGCCTGGTCGAGGGCGATCGCCGCCTTGACGGCTTCCGCCTGCGGCCAGCTGCGCGAAAGCCGGTCTATCGGCTTTCCATGGCGCGTCACGGCGCCGAAAGCCAAGCCAGTGAGGCGATTGGTTCCGCCTCCGAGCGCGGAGCAGTAAATCTTGTATGCGGCGCGTGACTGGTCTTTCCAGTCCGAGCATGCTGCCAGTTCGCTGAGCAATGCGGACCACTCGAAGTGATGGCCGGGTTCGGTCCAATCACCCTGCTCGCCCGACATCGGGCGCCACGACGCATCGTAATATTCGCCGACAGTCCACGTATCGCCGTCGAAAAAATGCTCGTTGAAGAGATCGCCGATCGCCGAGGCCCGCTTCAACCAGCAGTCCTCGCCGGTGGCCTTGTGCCAGGCGAGAAAAGCCTCCAGCAGGTGCATGTGCGGGTTGGCCCGCCGTGGCAGCGTGCCGGAATCGTCCTCGCGGAAGCCCCCGGCGTGTCGATCGGCGAGCACGCTATCGACATATGCCATGGTTTCATCGGCCAGGCCTCGAGCCTCGGCAAAACCGCACCTGTAGGCATGGGCCAGCGCGAGAAGCATGCAGGCCTGATCGTAAGCATCGCCGGTAGCGTCGAGAACCGCGCCTGCGGGATCAAGAAGCTTGACCCAGCCGCCGTCCGTGCGACGGCCGTGGACGCACAGGAAATCCAGCCCGTGGGCGACGAGTTCGTGCGCGTCTGCATGCCATCCGCGCCTAGCGGCGACGGCAAAGGAATAGACCTGCCGCGCCATGGTGCGCATGCGTTTGGGCTTTGCAAGAGGCGTACCGTCCGTGCCAAGCGCTTCGTGGAAGCCTCCGTGAAGCCGGTCGACCCCGTGAAGGCTCCAAAATGGTAGCGCCTCGTCCCTCAGCCAGCGCCGGCACCGCAGCCGCATTCGAGACGACGAAGCCTCCGTTCCGATCTGCGGGGGGGAGCGCAACTCCCTGCGAGCTTGCTGCTCCAGCCGCTCGGCGATCAGACGCACGTCCTGGACGCGGGACGTTCTGGCCACCAGCGTGGCATCGGCCGTCGTTACCACGGTGATGCCCTCAAGGCCGATGGTTGTCACGAGATGACCGTCGCTGCGGATGTAGGAGTTGTGGCAATCCTGGGTGACGACATCGCCTATGACGACGTTGCCGCTGGCATCTGCATCACCGAGCGTGAACAGCGCTTCCCACGACCCAACGTCGCTCCACAGGAAGCGCGCCTCCACAACCGCTATGTCAGGAAAGCGCTCGAGCACCCCATGATCCACGGAAATGGGCGGAATGGTCGCGAACAGCTTTTGCGGCAGCAGTGTCGACCTGCCCCGCGTCGCCGCGGCCTCATAGGCTTGCCCGACCCGGTCCCATATCGCGGGTTGCAGCTTCTCGAAAGCATCGCGGATGGCCGATGCCCTGCCCAGGATGATGCCCGCATTCCAGAGGTAGTTACCGTCGGCCACGAAAGCAGCCGCCTTTGCCTCATCCGGCTTTTCCACGAAACGCAGGAAACGGGGCTGCCGCCCGTCGACGGCTCTCTCGGTCTGGATGTAGCCGTATCCGGTTTCGGGGCGTGTCGGCTTTACGCCGAATACGACGAGCTTGCCCTCGCATGCGGCGTCCATTCCGTCGGCGACGGTCTCCCAGAAAAGGTTGTTCGGCCCGATCTCGTGGTCCGCGGGCACCACGAGCATCAAGGGGTCGCGATCCTCTTCGGCAAGCGCGTGCCTTGCAGCTATTGCAACGGAGGCTGCGGTGTTCTTCGGCATTGGTTCCAGGATGACCCGGCATGTTGCGGGGTCATGCGGCTCGACAGCTTCCAGAAGCGCCCTTTCATGCTCCGCCGAACCGATGACGACGATGGCCGTATCGGCCTCGTTGCCCGCCCGCATCCTGTCGAGTGTCTTGGCGAGCATCGATTTGCCGCCGGTCAGTGTCTGGAATTGTTTTGGGCGGTCGCGGCGCGATAAAGGCCACAGGCGCGACCCGCTGCCACCGCAGAGTATGCATGCGACGACCGCATCCGAAGCAGCGAGCGAACGTTTGCCGATCAGCTGCCGTGAACGGCGTTTCAGCTTCGCTGTATCCAGTGCGGGCGCGATCGTCGTTTCGGCACCCGTCGATGTAGCATGGTTCATTGTCAGCCCCTCCGCGCTTGCCAGACAATGAGACTGCGTCTTCGCGAGTGCGTGGGGAACCTAAATCAAAGCCTGAACACTAACGATCGCGCCGTAGATGCATACCCTAATCGGGGGATGTGAGTGGTGGTCCAGGCGTGTATCCAATCTTTATGGAGGCTTGTACCATGCTCAAAAATCCATCGATCAGGAAGTGCACGTCTTTGAATTGCTTGGCCGTGCCACCAAAACCCAAACCGGGAACGGTTTATTCTCGAATGTTGACGACAGAAAAAGATGTCACGGCATTTGACGTTAAGCAAACAGTTTCCGGCGAACTACCGCTATGGGGAACTTTGTCCTGACGAGGCAATTATGTATTATTCACGTCAGGGTGGAAGGGGCGTTTCTCGTATGTCGACTGCCGACATCCATGCCGCCCTGCTGGAAAATCCGGCCTTTGCCGGATTTACAATCAGCCAGCAGGGGCTGAAGGATCTGGAACCATTTGGCTTCATGCCAAAGCGTTATGCAGCGCATGGGACGATTGCGCCGCTGGGCGAAGAAAGACATCGGGTCAGGATAATTCAATCGGGGTGGTCGCGTATCGAGAAGTTCGTCGGCGAGGGCGAGCGACAGATCATCGACTTCCCCATCAAGGGCGACATCATAGGCCTTACCGGGGACAATCGCATGGCCGGTTTCTCGGTGACCGCCGTCACCGACGTTATTGTTTTCGAGTCCAGACCGGGTTTCGCGATGGAGCGTCTGGATGCCAACTCGCCACTCGACCGCGTATTGCTGAACGCTGCCGGGCGCCGGCTGGCCATCATGTGCGAGCATATGGTCAATCTGGGTCGTCGCAGTGTTCTGGGACGGATATCCCATCTCGTGCTGGAGCTCGGGTCGCGCGTTACCGGGAAGAGACCTGGTGAAATACGACATTACAACTGCCCGCTGACACAGAATGACCTGGCCGACGCGGTCGGTCTCACGCCGATCCATCTCAACCGCAAACTGCGAGAACTGCGGGAAGAGGAGTTGCTCTCTTTCCGGCAGGGGACCGTCGAGTTTCTCGACGTGGAACGGCTGATCGAACTGGCCGACTTCGATCACAGATACCTTAGGGTATGAAGTATCACCCAAAGGTTGGTGGTTTGCCTATCACCAATGATGAGGGTTATTCAGTGGTCGTTCAGTAGCCGTATTGCCATTGGTGAGCATCGACCTTTGTTAGTCTCCGAAAGAGAACAAACTTTGTGAATACCAACGCCAATGTTTGCGAATAATGTTCATTTTTCCTGATTTTTAGAATGAAATTGTGAGATTCACTTAATCCTAATCAATGTGGACCTGATCGATAAGGGCTAGCAATAGATTGTATACCGCCTGTTAATCTTAACGGTTGGCAAACGCCAGCGAAGTGACGGGCACCAGGATGCGGCGCGGAAAATTGGTGTAGATAGTATAGGGGAGCAACTAGTCATGCGCAGCATTCATGAAGAAAGACCTGAGCGTTCGATTTTTCTTGTCAGCGAAGACAATCTAAATGATCGGATGCGCGACGAGGTCGAACGGCAAGAAGATAAGGGGACGTTGATTATTTTCGACACCCGTGTCCTCGACCGCGATTGCCTTGCCCAGGGGCTTCGCGGCAAACAGATGCCTTTCGATATCGTTGCATGCGGATCTATCGCCGAATGGCGGCAGGTGAAGAACCAGCATCCGCCTGTCTCCGCGGTGCTTCTGTGCATAGGGCGGCAGCGCCCGGCAGACGCCGCGGTCGGTTCGACGATCACCAAGCTGGTGGCCGAATATGCATGCCCGGTGATCGTACTGGCCGACAATGACGAACTGGCGCACGTGCTGAAGGCGCTGGAGCTCGGTGCGAAAGGTTACATTCCGACATCCGTCCAGATCGATGTCTGCATCGAAGCGATCAATCTCGCCCTGGCGGGCGGCATTTTCCTTCCTGCCAGCAGCGTTCTGGCGATGCGCCGGGCTATCGAGGCCGGTAACGATGTGAACCGGCCGATGTCGGGCATGTTCACACAGCGGCAGGAGGAAGTCGTCAACGCTCTCTGCCGCGGCAAGGCCAACAAGATCATTGCCTACGAACTCAATCTTCGCGAGAGCACCGTGAAGGTTCATATCCGCAATATCATGCGGAAGCTGAAGGCAACCAACAGGACCGAGGTTGCTTTCAAGATCAACGAGATGTTCCCGGAGCACGCGAACTTCCAGGCCTGACCGCCGAAGCGACCGGTCGGTGAGTTCCAACGCGGGGGCGTTTTCAGATGATTGTTGATGATGTACGGCGTTCGGGCGGAAGCGTGAAGCTACGCCAGTCCTGGAACCCTTGGCTTACCTTGCGACGGCGACGCGTGACCATCGCCGTTGCAAGCGCCCTGGGAATGTCGGCTGCGTGGCTCGGCTACGTCAACGCACCGTCCAGCTATGTTTCGCAGGCAGTAGTCGTTCTCGACGTGCGCCGGGTTCAGGCGATCCCGAATGAATCCGTCGTATCGCCTTTGCCACAGGACAGTCCCGTCCTGCGAACACAGCTCGACATCATCGGCTCACGGACGCTTGCCACCAACGTGATTCAGCGGCTCAAGCGCGAAGGCATTAATGTCGAGGAGCACCGGTTCGTCGACTGGAGCCCGGTGTCTCTCGTGCGTACGGCCACCAGCTTGATCGCCCCGGGAGCGGTTGAAGCGCCCAGCGAAACAGAGGTGGAGGAACTTGCCGCAACGGCTTCCGACGAGAGATTGATCGACCTGTTGTTGTCGAACCTCAGGGTCAGCAATGACGGCCGCTCATACACGATCTTCATATCCTACGCTTCGGCGAAGCCGGAGATTTCCGCCAGCGTCGCGAACGCGTTCGCGCGTTCCTATCTGGCTCATCAGATCGAAATACAGAAGGCAGCCAATCGCCGGGTCAGCGACTGGCTTGGCGAGACTTTGGTCGGTCTTCGTGCCCAGCTCGAGCAGTCGGAACAGGCGCTGGAGCACTTCCGCCAGAGCGCGGGGCTGATCCAGACAAACGGCGTATCGCTCCAGTCGATGGCAGTTGCCGCCGCCAATACCGAAACGGCGAGGGTAAAGGGCACTATAGCGACAGCCGAGGCGCGCCTCGAAGTCGTCAAACGCCTGGCGGGCGAACAGGACGTGCCGGCACTTGCCGAATTCCTCGGCTCCACTGCGATCCAGACGCTGCATGCAGAGCATTCCCGGGTCGAGCGCGAGCTGGATACATTGCAAAAGAGTGGCGCCATTCGCAGCAGGCAGATCGATCTTTTGACGGCTGAAAAGGACGCTCTCGGCAGGCAAATCAGCGTCGAGGTCGACCGGCTCATCCAGAGCCTGGCAAACGAAGCCGCGATTGCCCGGGAGAATCTTGCCGCGCTCGGCCAGTCGCTTCAGGCTGCGCAAGCAGAGCTTTCGGAAGCCAACAATGCCGAGCTGACTGCCGCGCAATTGCAACGCGAGGCGACGGCCAACCGGTCGATCTACGAAAGCTATCTTGTCCGATACAAGCAGACGATCGAGCAGGACGGTTTCGAAATGCCCGAAGCCCAACTCATCTCGCCGGCGCAACCGGCAGCGGCGCGTGCCAGCCCGCGGCGATCCAACTGGGCTCTTCTCGGCCTCGGGCTTTCCGGCTGCCTTGCTGCTTTCGGTATCGTCTGGCGCGAAATGACGGACAGGCGACTGCGTATCCTGCGTGACGTGGAGACGACCGGCATACCAGTCATCGGCGCAGTGCCGCCCCTTCCGGTCCGCCGTGGCGGCAGGTTTGAGACGGTCGCGGATCAGGCTACACCGCTCGGTCTTGCGCTGTCGGGCATCCGCCTCAGCCTGCGTGCGCGGGGAAAGAAGGTCGTCGCGGTCACGTCCTCCGCCAGCGGGCGCGGCAAAACCAGCCTCGCGCTGGGGCTGGTCCGTTCGGCCGCCGCCGCGGGGCTCAAGGCGGTTGTGGTCGAAGCCGATCTGAGAAACCCCAGGCTGGCAGAGATAGCGGGGCTGAAACCCGACGAGTGGCTGGACGGCATTTTGGACAGCGAGCTCGCAAGCGACGCCGTCATCCATCGCGACCCGCAATCGCAAGCCTGCATCGTGCCTGCGCGGGCGCGCAAGGTCGCACCGGAGCTTTTCCTGCAGAGTTCGGCGTTCGGGCAGTTCATCGCAAGGCTTAGGGAGAGCTTTGAACTGGTGGTGCTCGACGCCCCTGATCTCGACCGGGCCAACGATGCCATCGTCATCGCCGGGCTTGCCGATTGCTCGTTGTTCGTCGTCGATTGCGAGCGGGACCGTTCGGAACATGTGCTGGATGCTCTTCGTCGCATGACGGCGATCGGATCGGCGCCGGATGGGATCGTGCTCAACCGGGCAACCAGGAATGTCGCGCTGGAACCCGAGCTTTCGCCGGAAACCACGTCGTGGTCGCTCAGGCGGCAGCCCGCAGATCCGGCAACCGGTCAGGGGTCCGTCATAAGGATAGCGCGATGAAACGCACAATTGTCATCAGGTCGGGGCAGGGCGGGTTCGCTCGACGCCTGTACGCGACAGTCGCCGGGGCTGCCTTGCTGGCCGTCACGATATCCGGTGCATCCGGTCAGGCTGCGAACGAACCATACCTTCTCGGTGACGGTGACGTGCTCGCGATTACGGTCTTTGGCGAGCAGGGCCTGTCGGGCGAATACACGATCAATGACGGATCGATCGCGTATCCGCTTCTGGGGCAAGTCGAGGTGTCCGGCAAATCCACGGCGGACGTCGCCAGCGTGCTTTCCCGTGACCTGGCGGAATTCGTGCCGGGTCTGTCAGTGGCGGCGGCGGTCAGCCGCTATGCGCCCGTCTTCGTGCTTGGCGACGTGCAGACTCCAGGCCGCTACGACTACCGGCCGGGCATGATAACGCTCGAGCTTTTTGCCCTGGGTGGCGGCCTTCGACGCGCCGAGACGCCGCTGGCGAACGGCAGCGGGCTTCAGCTTCTCGGAATGCGCCAGGAACTCAACGATAACGAGTTGCAGATCATGGGGCTGGAAGCAGCCCGCGCTCGACTTCGTGCCGAACTGGACGATGGCGAATTCATGCCGCCGGAACCACGCAAGAACGAGCCGGCGCTCGTGGCGTTCCAGCGGAAGGTCAACGAGCGCGAACGGGATCTGCTGGCGATCCGCAATGCCAATCTGGAGGCGGAAGCAAAAGCGCTTCTGGCCCAGGAGCAGAGCTTCGTCGACGAGATCGCAAGCATCACCCGAAGCATCGAACTGCATGAGGATGAAATAAGATTGCTTGGAGAGGACGTGGCTGCCACGTCGCAGCTGGTCGAGCGCGGCCTGACGTCCAAATCGAACCTGCGCGAGTCCGAGCGCCGGCTTTCCGCCACGCGCCGTGACGCGCTGGAACTTAACTCCTACCTTGCCCGCGCGCGGCAGAACCTGCTTGCGGTCCAGCAAAGGCGTGACGGCCTCAAGGAACAACGTCGGAACGAGGCAGCGGCAAAGTTGCAGGAAGTCGAGCTGGAACTGGAACGCAAGGCAAAACGCGAGGAAGCGCTTCTCGCCTCCATGGTGGAGGTCGCGATGACGGCGGATTCCGGCGCGCGACTACAGGCGGGTGTGTCGCTTTCCTACCGTATCCTGCGCCGAACGGCAGAAGGCGAGTATGAGGAGACGGCCGTTGGCGAACGGGAACCGATCAGGCCGGGGGACATCCTCAGAGCCGAGATGGTGCGTCCGGTGGCCACGAGCGCCAACACGAACTAAAGCATGTCGCGTTTTATGTGACCCAACGGCTACCGACCTCGAACGTTCGCGCTGCCCCTCACCTGCCTGCCGGCATCCTCTCCCGTGTAGGACGGGGAGAGGAGCGCCTGCCGCTTGCTCCGCGCCTGTTCGTCAACGCTGGTGTTTGGCGAAAGCGGTGATGAGAGCCTTCCTCTCCCCGTT
>JAEWFU010000304.1 GCA_023388675.1 Pseudomonadota bacterium
GTCCGATGCGCAGTGGTGGAGGGAGTTGGATTTGAACCAACGTAGGCATAGCCAACGGATTTACAGTCCGTCCCCTTTAACCACTCGGGCATCCCTCCGTTCTGCGCCGGAGCCATGCGACGTGGCACATGCGGGATCATCATTGGTGGTCGAGACCGCCGCTGAAATCCGCGAAGCGCCTTATGGTGGCATGGCCGTTGACTGTCAACCGCGTGGCGCAGCAATTTCAGACGAATTTCCGATCGCGTGCGCGCGGCCATATCCAAGCGGTTCATGCGTCGCTATAGAGGCCCCATGAGCAGCGACCGCAAGACCGGAACCCCCAAGGACAGCCACTATGCGCGCCTGCGCCGCGCGCATCGGGACAGCACGCGCGAGGACGGCGAGCGGCTCGGCGACGGGCTGGTGCGGCTTTACGGGCTGCACACGGTGCGTGCGGCGCTGGACAATCCCGCCCGCAGGTCGCGGCGGCTGCTGGTGACGCGCAACGCGCTTGCCCGGCTCGATCTCTCCGAACCGCTCTCCCTGCCCTTTCCGGCCGAAATCGTCGAGCCGCGCGAGATCGACCGGCTGACCGATCCCGACGCCGTGCATCAAGGTGCGCTTCTGGAGGCCGAACCGTTGCGGCCGAAACCGCTCTCCGCGCTTGGCGACACGAACCTCGTTCTGGTCCTCGATCAGGTCACTGACCCGCACAATGTCGGCGCGATCATGCGCTCGGCGGTGGCCTTCGGCGCCGGCGCGCTGATCACCACCGCCCGTCACAGCCCGACCGAGACGGGTGTGCTTGCCAAGTCCGCATCAGGCGCGCTGGAACACATCGATCATATCGAAGTGCGCAACCTTGCCGATGCGCTCGGCGAGTTGCATGCGGCCGGGTTCCAGACGATCGGCCTCGATTCGGAAGGACCGGCGGAGATCGAGAGAAGCTTTTCGGAACCCAGAATCGCGCTGGTGCTGGGCGCGGAAGGCAAAGGGCTGCGCCAGAAGACGCGCGAGACCGTTTCGACGCTGGCACGGCTCGACATGCCCGGCGCGATCCGCTCGCTCAACGTGTCGAACGCGGCGGCCGTGGCCATGTATGCGGCGCGCAAGCATCTGGGCGCCTGAAGCGCCCTACCCCGCCTTCCACTTCTCCTTTGCGCGGCCGCAAAAGCCAGACATCCACCCCAGCCCTTCCTCGGTGCGGCCGCGTGGCCTGTATTCGGCGCCGACCCAGCCCCGGTAGCCGATCCGGTCGAGATGATCGAACAGGAAGGGATAGTTGATCTCGCCGATGTCCGGCTCGTGGCGACCCGGATGGCCGGCGACCTGGATGTGGCCGATGCGCGCGAGGTTTGCCTCGATGGTGCGGGCGATGTCCCCTTCCATGATCTGCATGTGGTAGATGTCGTATTGCAGGAAAAGATTGGGCGAACCGACCTTGTCGATGATGTCGAGAGCCTGCCCGGAGCGGGTCAGGAAGAAACCCGGCATGTCGATCCTGTCGTTGATCGGCTCGATCAGCAGATGGATGCCAGCCTCGCCAAGCCTGTCGGCGGCGTAGCGCAGGTTTTCGACAAAAACCGTTTCCAGCTCCGCCTCCACAGCATCTGCAGGGGCGATGCCTGCGAGGCAGTTGACCTGTTTGCAGCCGAGCGCCTGAGCATAGTGTGCGGCCGTATCCACGCTGTGGCGAAACTCCTCGATCCGATCCGGCAAGATAGCAAGTCCGCGCTCGCCAGCCGCCCAGTCGCCCACCGGCAGATTGAAAAGCGCCTGCTCCAGCCCGGCGCGTTCGAGCCGCGTGGCGATCTTGTCGGCCGGATATTCGTAGGGCGAGACATATTCGACCGCCTCGAAGCCTGCTCGCGCAGCCGCGTCGAAACGGTCCAGGAAGTCATGTTCCTGAAACAGCATCGACAGATTAGCGGAAAATCGCGGCATGCGGGCTCCTTGCTTGAGTCGCGCCGCACGATAGGACGGTCGCGCACCGTGTCCAACGACAATCCACCGGTGGACGCAGCCCCGCTGGGCTTCTAGAAAGAAACACCGGAACCGGTGGGAGCGCCGTGACATGAAGGAAATCATTGCCCGCGCGCTTGGCTGGGGTTTCGCCGGCCTGCTCGTCGGCCCGGCGGCCGTCTATTCGCTCATGCTGCTGGTGCTTTACCGGGACCCGAGATGCGCGCCGGGCGGTGCCGGCGTATGCCAACTGGATATCTGGATCAACCTGACGCTCGGCGCGGCCTTCGGCTTCGTGCTGTTCTTCGCGGTGACCGTCATACGCGGCATCCTGCGGGGGCGACGCAACGACGCCTAGCCTAGCCCGCCGATCTCGGTGACGTGCCGAAGATAGAAGGCGAGCGCGACAAACCCGGCCACGAAGACGATGCCGCGCCAGTCCATGTCGGCGCTGCCGAGTTCCCGTGCCAGTCGCAGCAGAAGATAGGACGCCGCGATCAGCGCAAACACCACGATGACGATCCTCAACATCCAGCAACTCCGTTCCGGCGAAAGCTCCAGACCGGAATATGGGGTGCGATCACCCGCACAAGAAGTCTGCGACCGTCATATTTCCTCCTTGTCGTATTGCTGAAATGCAACTCGACTACCGAACGGTAGTTTCAACCGCAGGTGATATCGAACTAGGTATCGACCGGGACGGGCGGAAAACAATGATACGCAGATATGCCAATCAAACGGGGCTCATCATTCTCGTGATGCTTGCTTGCGCTTATTTGATGACCGCGCCGGTCTAGCGGCGCGGTCTCGTCTCGCGTGCAGCCTAGTTTCGGCCGGTGAATGGCGATTGCCACGCCGGCAACTCCATCAGACGCTCGTGCCAGCGCTCGACGGCCGGAAACTCGTCGACAGGAATTCCGGCGCGGCTTGCGTAAGGCAGCGTCGTCGCGACCACGAAGTCGGCAACGGTAAGCTGGTCGTCAAGCAGGTAGCGGCGACCGGCAAGGTGATCGTTGAGAATGGCCGCATACCGGCGAACGTAGCCTGTAGCCTCCTTGACCGCATCCGGATCAGGCTGGCCGATGCCGAACTCGGCGCGGATGATGTTCTCAAAATAGAGTTGCCCCGCGAAACGGGAAAAGTGGTCGGCGCTCCAGTTGAACCATTTGACGATCTCCACCTGGCGCTCGTCCCGCGGCCAGATGTCGGAATTGGCCTTCATTGCGAGATAGCAGATGATCGCGTTGGACTCCCAGAGCTTGCGCTCCATCCACCAGAGCCGGTGCCTTTCCGTTGGGGTTGATCGCAAGAAACTCAGGCGACCTCTGCTCCCCCTTCCTGAGATCGACGCGGCGGAATTCGACATCGAGGTCGAGATAACGTGCGACCGCACAGGTTTTGTACGAATTCATCGTCTCGGCAAAATAGAGCTCCACCTGAAATTCCTCCCGATATGTGGTCGGCGGAGACCATCCC
>JAEWFU010000174.1 GCA_023388675.1 Pseudomonadota bacterium
GAACTGGACCGCGTGAAGTCGGAAATCGAGGCGGGCGGCGGCGAAGCAGCCGTCCTTGCCGGCGACGTCGCAGACGAAAGCTATGCCGGTGCACTCATCGATCTCGCGATGTCGCGTTTCGGCAGCCTCCACATTGCCTTCAACAATGCCGGTGCCACAGGCGAGATGGGCGAATCCCACACGGTTTCGCTAGACGGCTGGAAGCACACCATCGACACGAACCTGACCGGGGCGTTTCTCGGCGCGAAGCACCAGATTCCCGCGATGCTTGAAAATGGCGGCGGTTCGATCATCTTCACCTCTACCTTCGTGGGCTACACCGTGGGCATGCCCGGTATGGCAGCCTATGCCGCGGCGAAGGCAGGCGTGGTGGGACTGACACAGGTTCTGGCCGCCGAATACGGACCGAGAGGGATCAGGGTCAACGCCCTGCTTCCCGGCGGCACCGACACGCCCGCGGCAACCTTCAAGACACCCGAGGAGCGTTCGTTCGTGGAAGGGCTTCACGCCTTGAAGCGCGTCGCCGAACCGGAGGAGATCGCGGCTACCGCGCTCTATCTGGCGGCGGATGAATCGAGCTTCACCACCGGCACGGCGCTGCTTGCCGACGGCGGCGTTTCGATCAACCGGGTATGATGAGAAAGCGGTGCCCGGCGCGGTGACGGGACCAAGCCAAGCCGGGCATCGCTTTCCGCTCGACAACTCTTTTCCGTTCTGCTATGAGCCGCCGCAATTCGTGGTGTATTCGCCGCGGGGGCGCATGGGTATTGCGTCCGGAATTTTTGACAACGCACATCAACCGGAAGACAGGAACGCACGTGCAGGTACTCGTCCGCGACAACAATGTTGACCAGGCGCTCCGCGCTCTCAAGAAGAAGATGCAGCGCGAAGGTATCTTCCGCGAAATGAAGATGCGCGGACATTACGAGAAGCCTTCCGAGAAGCGCGCCCGCGAAAAGGCCGAAGCTGTGCGCCGTGCCCGCAAGCTGGCTCGCAAGCGTGCCCAGCGCGAAGGTCTCGTTGCTGGCGGCCGTTCGGCTCCTGCACGCTGATCACGCCAAGTTTTCGTCCTTTTCCGGCGATACCGATTAAGGTGGCGCGATGCGAATCGTGGCCACCTTTTTGATTCCAGCCCGCAGCTCTAATGCGGAACATCTTCGTCCGCGGTACTTTCCGGGGAGGCGGAGAAGCAGGGGGAGCCCAAGATGACAGAAGCTGCAGCCTTTCGCGGTTCCGAGGTTAAACTGACGGTAGCCACGCTGGTTGCCTTGGCCGCGCTGTCATTGGCCGGATGCCAGACGGCAACAGGCCCGCTGGTCGAGGTTTCCGAGGCCGAAGCGGCCCAGGCGTCGACCGAGAATATCTCTTCCCTCTCCGCCGTGATCCAGCGCAGCCCGAACGACCCGGAAGGCTACAATGTGCGCGGATCGGCCTATGGTCGGGGCGGACGCTATCAGGACGCGCTCAAGGATTTCGAGACCGCGGTCCGTCTTAATCCCAACTTCTACCAGGCCTATTCCAACCGCGCGCTGATCTACCGCTACATGGGCGACCAGCAGGCTGCGTTGCAGGACTACAATCGAGCCCTGCAGATCAACCCGAACTACGACGCCGCCTATATCGGCCGCGGCAACCTCTACCGCCTTGCCGGGCGCGGCAATGAGGCCTTCCAGGACTTCGAGCGCGCCATCCAACTCGATACCACCGATCCGCGCGCCTATCACAATCGCGGCCTGCTCTATCAGGCGCGCGGCCAGCACGACTTCGCGATCGAGGATTTCGCCAAGGCCATCTCGCTGGCGCCCAACGCGGCCGAGCCCTACAACGGCCGTGGCCTGTCCTATCTGGCACGCAACGACGAGGACAACGCGCTCGCTGACTTCAACACGGCGATCCGCCTCGACAAGACCAATGCCGAGGCCTGGGCGTATCAGGGGCTCATTCTGGAACGGCGGGGCGACAACACGCGCGCGTCACGATCCTACGGCGAGGCAGCGCGCCTCGACCCCAATCTCAAGGCGGCCAAGGACGGCCTCGCCCGCACCAAAGGCGCCTGAGCGACTTCTTCGCGACAAGCACCGACGCTCGCCCAGGCAGGTGAATTTTCCTGCCGGCGGATAGGAGCGTCGAGATCGCGGGCGATGGTGCGCTTCTTCAACAGGGCTTGCCCATGAACTGCCTGATCGTCCGTGCCCATCCGCTCGAGGAAAATCTCACCCGCCGGTTCTCCGATTTCGCATCGGGCAGGCTGGAAGCGACCGGACACAAGGTTTCGCTTATCGACCTGTACGCAGAGGATTTCGATCCGCGTCTCACGGCGGCGGAGCGCGCCTCTTATTCTGCCGACAAGTACGACCGGCCGGGCATGGAGCGCCACATCGATGCGCTGCGCGCGGCCGAAACGCTGGTGCTCGCCTTCCCGACATGGTGGTTCGGTCCGCCGGCGATCCTGAAGGGCTGGCTCGACCGCGTCATGGCCCCGGGTGTCGCCTTCGACCATGGCCGGGATTTCGGACCGATCGAACCGAAGCTCCTCGGCCTCAGGCATGTAGTCACCATCACCACGCTTGGCTCGCCGTGGTGGGTGGACCGGCTGGTGTTGCGGCGGCCGGTACGCCGTGTCCTCAAGACTGCCGTCTTCGGTGGCTGCGCGCCCAATGCGCGCTTCACCTACCTTCCGTTCTATCGGGCCGAGACGGCGACGGCCGCCAGGATCGCCCGTTTCGAGACGCGTATCGCGCGTACGATCGGAGGCTGAATCCCGGTTCTGGCTCAAGGCTTCACTCTAGGCTGACCTGCAAAATCAATATAGAAACCTTATGGTTTTTATATTGGGGCCAGCATGCAGACGCCAGCTACCAGCGCAGAGCGGATCCTGCGCTTTCTTAAGTTCCGGGGGCCGCAGACCACCGAAACGCTGGCACGCCATCTCGGCATCACTGTACCGGGTACCCGAAAGCACCTCACCGCTTTGCTTGATGAAGATCTCGTGCAGCATTTCGACGAGGCCGGGTCGGTCGGTCGGCCCCGGCGTTATTGGCAACTGACCGAGAAGGCCCAGACCCGCTTTCCCGACACCCACGCGATGCTGACCGTGGAAATGATCGCGTCGATCCGCACCGTATTCGGCAATGACGGCCTCGGCCGCCTGATTGACGAGCGGGAGCGCCAGACACTCGCCCGCTACCGGGCCGCGCTTGCCGATATCGAAGGGCTCGCCGCACGTGTCGAATGCCTCGCCCGCCTACGCAGCGAGGAAGGCTATATGGCCGAGACCGTGCGGCTCGACGACGGCGCGCTGCTGCTTGTCGAGAACCATTGCCCAATCTGCGCGGCGGCACGAACCTGCCAGAACTTTTGCCGATCCGAGCTCGATGTCTTCGCCGCAGCCCTAGGGCCCGACGTGGCGGTCGAACGCGGCGAACATCTGCTTTCGGGCAGCCGCCGCTGTACCTACCGTATCGTACCGGCCAAGGAGTTCGCGGCATGAGCCAGGCAGAAGAGCTGCGTCCCGACTGGCGCGACCTATGGGCAAGCGGCGACCTCGGCCGCTTCTGTTTCATCTCGCTCGGCATCGTGCTCCACGCCTCCAACGAGACGATGATCGCCACCATCATGCCGAGCATGATCTCCGACATCTCCGGCGTCGAACTGGTCGGCTGGTCGCTCTCTATCTACGAGATCGGTTCCATCACCGCGGGCGCCGCCGCCGGACGGCTGGTGAGCTACATGGCGCTGCGCACCAACATGGTCGTCGCGGCCCTGCTCTACGCGGCCGGTGCCGCCCTCTGCGCAGCCGCTCCCGACATGCACTGGTTTCTCGCCGGCCGGCTGCTTGAGGGTTTCGGCGGCGGCGCGCTGGTGTCGCTGTCCTATGTCTCGATCGAAAGGCTGTTTCCCCGCCTGATCTGGCCCCAGCTCTTCGCCATCGTCTCCGTCGTCTGGGGTGTCTCGGCTTTCGGTGGCCCGCTGATCGGAGCGCTTTTTGCCGAAACCGCCTCGTGGCGCTGGGCATTCGGTACGTTTGCCATTGCCGGTGCCGGCATGGCGCTGGTCAGCCTCGCGGTGTTGCGTGGGCCGCAGGCAACGCAGCGCAAGGCAAGCCCCGAAGGCGTGCCGCCCTTCCCCTGGTTGCCGCTGCTGGTGATGGCAGCCGCGATCATGGCGATTGCGCTCGCAGGCATCCGCAACGACCTTGCAAGCGCCGTGCTCCTGCTTTCTGCCGGTGCCGTCGGCCTTGCCGCATTCTTCCTGCTCGACGCCAGAAAGCCGCGCTCGCGACTGTTCCCCACCCGGCCGCTCGACATGAACACGCAGGTCGGCAACGGCATCGTCATGATGGCGGCATTCTCGGCCGGCACCATAACCTTCTCGATCTACGGTCCGCTGATCCTCACCAGCCTGCATGGCATATCGATTCTGACCACCGGCTACATCATCGCCGCCGAGTCGATCGCCTGGTCGGTGATGTCCATCCTCGTCGCCAGGGCGCGTCCCGAACATGAGCGCATCATCATCCTCGCCGGCGCGCTGATGATTTTCGGCGGCATGGCCGGCTTCGTCTTCGCGGTCCCCGATGGATCGATACCGCTCATCCTCGCCTGCGCGATCCTGCAGGGCGGCGGTTTCGGCATCGCCTGGCCGTTCGTCACCCGCCTCATCGTTTCCTCCGCGCGTGAGGAGGAACGCACCGTCACCTCATCGGCCGTGCCGACCATGCAAAGGATCGGCTATGCCACCGGCGCTGCACTCGCTGGCATCGTCGCCAATGCTGCCGGCTTCTCCCAAGGGCTCTCCGGCGACACGGCCGCAAACGTGGCCCAATGGCTGTTCCTTGCATTCCTGCCCTTCGGCGTGCTGGGTTCCGTCGCGGCGCTGCGGCTGATGAATGGCGAACGCAAGCGCACCGCAGGGGATTAGCCATGCCCGAGACGACCAACCTAATCGCCTTCGCCCTCATCGCGCTCGGCATGGTGCTGACGCCCGGCCCCAACATGATCTACCTGATATCCCGGTCGATCAGCCAAGGTGTCGTGGCCGGCCTGATTTCGCTGGGCGGGGTGGCGCTCGGTTTCGTTTTCTACATGCTCGCCGCCGTCTTCGGCATCACCGCGCTGGTGATGGCGGTGCCCTTTGCCTACGACATGTTGCGCTTCGCAGGCGCGGCCTATCTGCTGTGGCTCGCCTGGCAGGCGGTACGGCCCGGTGGCCGCTCGCCGTTTCAAGTGCGCCAGTTGCCGAAGGACGGCCCACGCAAGCTGTTCCTGATGGGGCTCTTCACCAATCTCCTCAACCCCAAGGCGGCGGTGCTTTACATGTCGCTGCTGCCGCAGTTCATCGACCCCGCAGGCAACGTGCTTACGCAGGCGCTGACCCTCGGCTTCATGCAGATCGCGATCAGCTTCGTCGTCAACGCGATGATCGCCATCGCCGCCGGCGGCATCGCGCTCTTCCTGATGAGGCACCCATTCTGGCTGGCGCTCCAGCGCTGGTTCATGGGAACCGTGCTGGCCGGCCTCGCCGTCAGCATGGCTATCGAAGCGCGGCGCTAGAACACTTACGCCGCTTTGCCCGCCCTCGCCTGCCTGCGCCGCGCGATCTCGTAGGCGACCGCGCCCAGAACGGTGATCGCGATCATGATCAGCGCCAGTGCGTTGACGGCCGGCGTCAGGCCGGTGCGCACCTTGGTCGCAATGAACACGGTGAGCGGCGTGTCGAACCCGCGCACGAACAGCGTCGTGTTATAATTCTCGACCGACTGGAGCAGTGCAAGGAAGGCGGCCGCGATCAGCGCCGGCTTGAGGAACGGCAGCAGGATGCGCCGGAACACCATGAATTTCGATGCCCCGAGACCAAGTGCGGCTTCCTCCTGGGTGCGGTCGAAGCGTTGCAGCCGCGCGGCAACCATCAGCATCACATAACAGATGATGAAGCTTGCCTGAGCGACGACGATGAGGAACACGCCGCCCCCGACGCCGAGCTGGCGCCACAGGACGAGCGTGGCGATGCCGATGACGACGCCGGGCGTGAGCAGCGGCGAGACCATCACGGCGTAGAGGAAGCCACGCGCCCGCGCATGGAGGCTGGTCAGCATCAGCGCCGCAGCCGTACCGACAGGCAGCGCGATCAGCACCACGAAGAACGCGACCACGATCGATGTCCAGACCGACTGCCACATCGCGCTGTCGGACCACAGTTCGGAGAACCATTGCAGCGTCGTGCCCTGCCATGGCGTGACGGTCGGAAAGCGGCTCGTATTGAAGGTCGCCGCGCCCATGATCGCCAGCGGCGCGAACAGGTAGACGAAAAACGCCACCATGTAGAAGGCGAACAGGGCGCGCGCGATACGGTCGGCGGGGCTCATGAGGATATGCTCCTCGCGAAGAAGCTGCTGAAAGCACCTCGCCCTTTCTGGAAAGGTCCGCGCCGCCCCTCACCTGCCTGCCGGCATCCTCTCCCCGCAAACGGGGAGAGGAGCGCCGGCCGCGATGTCTTGGCCACCTTGCGACGATCGTGATTGGCGAAAGCAGGGCAGCGGTCTCTCCTCTCCCCGTCCTTTACGGGGAGAGGATGCCGGCAGGCAGGTGAGGGGCGGCGGGGAGTGGAAAGGAGTGGCGCGGTCATTTCGCCACATCCGTCAGGTTGACCCGCGCAAGCTTCAGCGTGACCAGCACGACGATCAAGCAAAGCACCAGCAGCACCAGCGCGTAGGCAGCACCCCGGTTCCAGTCGCCGCCCTCGAAGAACCAGTTGTAGATGATCTCCGTGAACCATCGGCTGCCCGGCGCACCGAGCAGCGCGGGCGCGACATAGGAGCCGGCAGCCAGCATGAAGGTGAAGACGCAGCCGGTGGCGATGCCGGCCTTGGCATGCGGCATCACCACCCGCCAGTGAATGCGCCATGTGGAGGCGCCGAGATCCCGCGCCGCCTCGATCTGCGCCTTCTCGAGACTTTCGATCGCGTTGTAGATCGGAAACAGCATGAACAGGATGTAGGCGTAGATCATGCCCGCCAGCACGCCGCCATTGCCGTACCATCGCATCGGCTCGTCGATGATACCGACACTGAGCAGAAGCGCATTGAGCGGCCCGCGGAAGGCGAGCAGGATGTACCACGCGAGTGTGCGCAGCACCTCGTTGATCCAGAACGGAATGGTCAGCGCCAGAAGCGCGACCGCCGTCTGGCTCGGGGTTGCGTGCTGCGCGAGCCAATAGGCCAGCGGATAGCAGACCACGAAGGTCGCGAACGCCACGAAGGCGCTTGCCCAGATCGTCTTGAAGAAGATCGACCGGTGGACGGCCTCGTTGGCCAGATAAAGCACGTTGTCGAGCGAATAGATGTCGTTCGGTCCGCCGATCTGCGACGGCGGCAGGTTCGGCCGCAGCGCGTAGTCGATCATCATGATGTTGGGGGCGAGCACCATGCCGGCCAGCCACAGCAGCACCAGGGCCAGGAAGGTTGTGGCGAGCCCGCCGCCGAATCTCTTGTAGAGCTCACCCATCGGCAAGCACCACCGCATGGCGCCGGTCGAAGGCGAAGGAAGCACGCGCACCGATGGCCGGCGCGCTGGAAAGATCGGTGCTGGAGATCGAGGCGACAAGCTCCGACCCGTCGTCGAGCCGTCCATGCGCGAGCGCGAACGCGCCCTCGAAATCGATCCGCTCCAC
>JAEWFU010000435.1 GCA_023388675.1 Pseudomonadota bacterium
GGTTCGGCGCGCTGCGCTACACCTGTTCCAGTTCGACCAGCGTGCCGAAGAAGTCCTTGGGATGCAGGAACAGCACCGGCTTGCCGTGCGCGCCGATCTTCGGGTTGCCGTCGCCCAGCACGCGGGCACCGGACGCGGTCAACCGGTCGCGCGCGGCAATGATGTCGTCCACCTCGTAGCACACGTGGTGCATGCCGCCCGAAGGGTTCTTTTCCAGGAAAGGCCGGATCGTCGAGTTCTCGCCCAGCGGCTCCAGCAGTTCGATCTTGGTGTTGCCGACATCGATGAAGACGACGGTGACGCCATGCTCGGGCAACGGCTGCGGCTCGGAAACGCTGGCCCCCAGCGTGTCGCGATAATGCGCGCTGGCGGCGGCAATGTCCGGCACTGCCAGCGCCACATGGTTCAAACGTCCGAGCATGGGTGGGCCCTTTCATGAAGCGAATAGGGAATAGCGAATGGAGGGGCGGACGCCATGCCTGTCTCCTCTTCCCTATTCGCTACTCACTATTCGCTATTCGCTATTCGCCATTTCTACCGCGTCACAAACACGGTGACGACCGGCTTCTTGCCCCAGGCGTCGTTTGCAGCCGAGCGCACGGCGCGCCGGACGGCTTCGGCCACCAGGTCGAGGTCTTTTCGCCGGACGCGCGGGATGCTTTCAATTGCGCCGATCGCCGCATCCAGCATCAGTTCCTCGAGTTCCTCGCCCGCACCGTCGACCTTTGCCACGCCGACTGCCACCAGATCCGGATCGCCGGCAATCTCGTAGCGGTCGTCCAGCACGACATTCACTGCCACGTGGCCGACATAGGAAAGCTTGCGACGGTCTCGAATGCCCATCGTCTCGTCGGAGCCGATCAGCTTGCCGTCCTTGAACATGCGGCCCGACGGCACCTGATCGATGATCTCGGCCGGTCCGGGCGCAAGGCGGATCATGTCGCCATTGCGCACCTGCGCGACCTCGGGAATACCCGCAGACGCACCCAGCGCGCCATGCGCAACCAGATGCGCCGCCTCGCCGTGAACGGGCACCAGCACGCGCGGGCGCGTCCATTCATACATGCGCTTGAGCTCGTTGCGCCGTGGATGGCCGGACACGTGCACCAGCGCGTCGCTGTCCTCGATGATCTTGATGCCCTGCTCGATCAGCAGGTTCTTGGTTTCCAGGATCGCCTTCTCGTTGCCGGGAATGACGCGTGACGAATAGACGACCGTGTCGCCCGGCGACAGCGCCACATTGCGCATCTCGTCGCGCGCCAGCTTGGCGAGTGCCGCGCGCGGTTCGCCCTGGCTGCCGGTGCACAGGATGACGAGGTTTTCGCGCGGGATATAGCCGTAATCGTCCTCCTCGACGAATTCCGGCAGGCCGTCGAGATAGCCGAGTTCGGTCGCCACGTTGATGACGCGCTTGAGCGACGAGCCCAGAACCAGCACCTGCCGGCCGGCGTCGCGCGCGGCCTCTGCAATCGACCGGATGCGGCCGACATTCGAGGAAAAGGTGGTGACGGCCACACGGCCGGCCGCGGCCTCGATGACGCCCTTCAGCCCCTCGCCCACCGCTTCTTCCGACGGCGACTCGCCTTCGCGCATGGCGTTGGTGGAATCGCAGATCAGGGCGGTCACGCCCTCGTCGCCCAGCGCGCGAAACCGCTGCTCGTCGGTCTTGCGGCCGATCGTCGGCGCAGGATCGATCTTCCAGTCGCCGGTATGGACCACCATGCCGAGCGGCGTGCGGATCGCCAGCGACACCGGCTCCGGGATCGAGTGCGTCACCGTTACGGCCTCGATGTCGAACGGGCCGACCTGGAAACGGTCGCCGGCGTTGAAAATCTGCACCGGGATTTCCGGGCCGCCATCCATGCGCCGCTTGGCGCCCAGCAGCCCCGCGGTGAACGGCGTCATCCATACAGGCTTCTTCAGCCGCGGCCATATGTCGAGCAGCGCGCCGTAATGATCCTCATGCGCGTGAGTAATCACGATGCCGCGCAGATTGGCGACCTCGCTCTCGATGAAGCGCGTGTCCGGCAGGACGAGATCGACGCCGGGCAGCGTCGCGTCCGGAAAGGTCACACCCACGTCGACCACGATCCACTCGCGCGCGCCGGCTGGTCCCAGCCCATAGAGCGCGAAGTTCATCCCGATCTCGCCGACGCCGCCCAGCGGGCAGAACACCAGTTCAGCTTCTGACTTGGAAGCCATGACTACTCCTTTTCCGCTGCGAGCGCGCCGACGGGACGATCTCGAAACATCGCGTTCCTTCGCGCCCCCCTCTGTCCTGCCGGAAATCTCCCCCACGAGGAGGGAGATCGGCTTTCAATGCACTCACTGCGCCTTCTGCAACCGTGGCGATTGGCGAAAGCCGAGCGGCCGGCTGATCTCCCTCCTCGTGGGGGAGATTTCCGGCAGGACAGAGGGAGGCAACGTAGGGCATCCGCATCACCATTCTAAGCGGTTCCAGCCGAGGCGACCGCGCCGAAATGCACGTCGCCGGCGGCGATGGTGGTGACATTGCCCTCCTCGTCGCGAATGACGAAGCGGCACTGCTCGTCGATCGTCTCGAAGACGCCGCGCACCACGCGCCCTTCCATTCTCACCGCCACGGGCGACCCAAGCCCGGCAGCCCGTTTCAGCCATCGCTCGCGGATCGCGGCGAGCCCCCTGCCCTCGTCCCAGATTCGCGCATTGTCGACCCACGCATCGGACAACGCAATGAACAGCGTTTCCGCGTCACAGGTTGCACCGAGCGCGGCAAGAGACGTCGCGGGATACGGCACGTCCTGCGGGTGCGCGACGACATTCACGCCGATGCCTATGGCGAGCGCGAAGCGGGTTTCGTCCAGCATCGCCGATTCAAGCAGGATGCCGGAGAGCTTGGCTCCGT
>JAEWFU010000195.1 GCA_023388675.1 Pseudomonadota bacterium
CCCTGCTGATCTTCGTGATCTTCAGCGTCGTTCCGGGCAGCTTCGCCGCCAGCCTGTTCTCGGACGGGCGGACCAACGCCGATCCGCAGCTCATCGCCCGGATCACCGCCCAGTTCGGTCTGGACAAACCGCTGCACGAACGGTTCTTCACCTATATCTGGGATCTGGCGCGTTTCGATCTGGGCACGTCGTTCCGCACCCGCCTGCCGGTGATCCAGATGATCAACGAGCGCATGTGGGCTTCGCTGGAACTTGCCGCGGCCGCGATGGTGTTCGCCATCGTGATCGGCGTGCCGCTGGGCTTCCTGGCCGCGCTGCGCCCCGGTTCGATCCTCGACACCGTTACGATGATCGGCGCCGTGTCCGGCCTGTCACTGCCGCAGTTCTGGCTTGGCCTGCTGATGATGCTGCTGTTCGCGCTGCACCTGAACTGGCTGCCGAGCTTCGGCTATGGTGACGGGTCGTTTCGCAACCTCATCCTGCCCGCCATGGCGCTGGGCGTGACGCCGCTCGCGTTGCTTGCGCGCACGACGCGCGCCGGGGTGCTTGATGTCATGAATTCGGACTTCATCCGCACCGCACATGCCAAGGGCATGAGCGAGGCGGCGGTGGTGCGCCGCCATGTCGCCCGCAACGCGCTGGTGCTGATCATCACCACGGTGGGGTTGCAGTTCGGCTCGCTGATCGGCCAGGCCGTCGTCATCGAGAAGCTGTTCGCCTGGCCGGGCATAGGGTCGCTTCTGGTCGACAGCGTGGCGATCCGCGACATTCCCGTCGTCCAGGGCACGATCCTCGTCATCGTGCTGTGGTTCCTGGTCATCAATACCGTCGTCGATCTGCTCTACGCAGCCATCGATCCGCGCATCAAGCAGGAGTGAGCGGCGATGCGTCTCGGTTTCAATCTCGTCTTCGGCGGCTTCCTGACCGCTCTGGTGATCCTTGCCGGCGCCCTTGCGCCGTGGCTGGCGCCGTTCGACCCGGTGCTGGACGCGAACCTGATGAATGCGGAACTGCCGCCGGACGCCGAGTTCTGGTTCGGCACCGACAGCCAGGGCAGGGATGTCTATTCCCGCATCCTCTATGGTGCGCAGATATCGCTGACGGTCGGCATCGTCTCGCAGATCATCAATTCGGTGATCGGCGTGACGCTCGGCATGACCGCCGGCTACTGGGGCGGCTGGTGGGACGATCTGGTCAACGGCCTCACCAACGTGATGCTGGCCATACCCTCGTTGATCTTCGCGCTGGCGGTGATGGCGGTGCTGGGGCCCGGCCTCGTGTCGCTGCTGATCGCGCTCGGCCTGACGAACTGGAGCTGGACGTGCCGGATCGCCCGCTCCTCCACGCTTTCGCTCAAGACGCAAGGCTATGTGCTTGCGGCGCAGTCGCTGGGCTATTCGGACCTGCGTATCATGTTCACGCAGATACTGCCCAATATGATGGGGCCGATCCTCGTCATGGCGACGCTGGGCATGGGCAGCGCGGTGCTGTCGGAGGCGGCGCTGAGCTTCCTCGGCCTCGGCATACAGCCCCCGTTCCCGTCCTGGGGCTCGATGCTGACGGATGCGCGCGAGATGATCCAGCTCGCGCCGTGGGTCGCCATCTTCCCGGGCCTCGCCATCTTCCTGTCCGTGCTAGGCTTCAACCTGCTGGGAGACGGCCTGCGCGACAGTCTCGACCCGCATATGAGGACGCGCAAGGCATGACCGATCCGCTTCTCGAGGTGAAAGACCTGCATGTCGGACTGCCCGTAGGCGGCGGGCAGACCTATCCGATCCTGCAAGGCGTTTCGTTCCAGATCATGCCGGGCGAGGCTTTCGGGCTCGTCGGGGAATCGGGCTCCGGCAAGTCGGTGACCTCGCTGGCCACCATGGGGTTGCTGAAGAAACCATTGCGCGCGACGGGAGGCGAGATCCTGTTCCGGGGCCGCGACCTGCTCAAGCTTTCCAGGCGCGAAATGCGCAAGCTCAGGGGCGACCGCATCGCCATGATTTTCCAGGAGCCGATGACCGCGCTCAATCCGCTGGTCACGGTGGGCCGACAGATCGCCGAGATGTTCTATCTGCACCAGGGCAAGTCTTGGGCAGAGGGTGAGAAGCTGGCGGTCGAGGCGCTGGCGAACGTACGCGTGCCCAACCCCGACCGCCGCGCCAAAAACTATCCGCACCAGATGTCGGGCGGCCTGCGTCAGCGCGTGATGATCGCGATGGCGATGGCCTGTGATCCGGACCTGCTGATCGCCGACGAGCCGACCACCGCGCTCGACGTGACGGTTCAGGCCGAGGTTCTGCGGCTGATCAAGGAGCTTTGCACCGAGCGCGGCACGGCGGTGCTGTTCATCAGTCACGACCTCGGCGTCATCGCCTCGACCTGCCAGCGCGTAGGCGTGATGTATGCCGGAACGCTGGTCGAGGAGAACTGGACCGAGGCGCTGTTTGCCGATCCGCGACACGAATACACACGCGGTCTTCTGGGAGCCTTGCCACGCCTCGGCAGCCGCTCCTCGCATGGCCGGCAGAGGCTGGTCGATATCGACAGCATCATCGACGACCGCTCGAAGCTTACACAGACGCGCTTCATCAGCCCGCGCGGGGAAGGAGCGCCAGCGTGAGCGCGCCCATTCTGGAAGTCGACAATCTGCACGTCCGCTTCCCGATCTCGGGAGGGGGCATACTGGGCGCCGGCAAACGGACGCTCTACGCGGTGACGGGAGTCAATTTCTCGCTCGCCAAGGGCGAATGCTTGTCGATCGTGGGGGAATCCGGTTGCGGCAAGTCCACCACGGCGCTGTCGATCATGGGACTTCAGGAGCCCAGCGAGGGGACGATCCGCTTCAAGGGCAAGCCGATCACCGGCCCCGGCGCGCCGAGCCGCATGGCGCGCGCCAAGGCGGCGCAGATGGTCTTCCAGGACCCCTATGCCAGCCTCAATCCGCGCCAGACGGTGAACGCGTCGCTGTTGCAGCCCTTGAAACTGCACGGAATCAACGGTTCCGAAGCCACCGATCGCATTGCTGCGATGCTAAGGAGCGTCGGCCTCACGCCCGAGCAGGGCACGCGTTATCCGCACGAATTTTCGGGCGGCCAGCGGCAGCGGATCGGCATAGCCAGGGCGCTGATCCTCGAGCCCGAGATCGTGGTGCTGGACGAACCGGTTTCGGCGTTGGACGTATCCATCCGCGCGCAGATCATCAACCTGCTGCTGGATCTGCAGGACGAGTTCGGCCTCTCCTATGTGATGATCTCGCACGACCTGTCGGTGGTTGAACATATGAGCGACCGGGTGCTGGTGATGTTCTTCAGCCAGATCGTCGAACAAGGCGGCTGGAAGGAGATTTTCGAGAACCCGCAGCACCCCTATACGCGGCGGCTGATCGATGCGATCCCCGACCCTGATGTCGCGCTGGGGCAAGGCGGCGCGGCCACCGAAGGGACGCAGCCCGCCGCGCCGGCGGGATGGCGCTTCGGTTCCGACGGCAGCACCGCGCCGAATGTCTTTTCGCCGCCCGAGCCCTCGGAACTGGTCGATGTCGGACCGGAGCACAAGGTCCGCCTGCTGCGCGGGTGATCGGAGTAAAAAGGCGCTGCACTTTCGCCGTGATTTCGCCCTGTGGGGTTTGATCACCAGCACGATATGACAGTTGCAGCCATTGACCTTACTTACCACGAAGTTGAGCGGCTCTTTCCAGCAACAGGCGTCCCCGTAGCACATGGCTTGGCAGGCCTGTGTGTATGTCCCAGAGCGCCTGATTTACCGTGGCAGCAAACTCGACGTCTTTGGGTAGGACATCGACCTCGTGCATCCGCATAAGATTTGCATAAAGACTGAAAAGTGACGAGCGGAGCTCAGCATCTTCGAACAAGGCGAAGAGACGGAGTGAACTGCCGGCTGCGCCCATCGAGGCGCTATCCCAATCGACGATGAAACAACGCCCATCACCGGTCAAGATGAGGTTCTCACGCTTGATGTCATGATGGCAAAGCACTTGAGGAAAATGGCGAAGCTGATCCACATAAGAGTTTAGCTCGTGGTGGACCTGATCCAGCCACAACGTCCTCGGCGCAAGGGTCTTGTGTATAGCCAGTGGCAGGTGATGCAAGCTCGCCTTCGCCACCGCTCTGATGATCGCGTGGCAATGCTCTACCGCGCTGGGGTGAAAGCTTGGTGGGCGGCCGCCAACGTATTCCCATACGGCAATATGGAGCTCAGCCCTGCGGATGCTACCAAGCAAACGAGGCACATCGAGCCCATGCTCATACAGATGCTGTTCCAGTGATGTGTAGAATCTTGCCCGGCGACCCTTTGCAAATACGCGCAGCAATTGATCGTTTGTGCGGTAGGTCAGTATCATGTCTAGCTGCCGGCCTGAATGCTTGTGCCTTGGTAGTACGTCGGTCGCAACGAAACGCAGGCGAGGGTCAGCCTTTCTACGAACGATATCGGTCGCTCCCCGAACGACAAAGCGCACCTCTGACGGGAGCTTGTAAAGCGCATACAGATGTTTCAGCATAAGTCACTTCGAGCGTGCGACGATTGCAGTCGCATGAATACGACCCACTGCAGGCGCCTATCTTAAAATCGTTGCGATGGCTAGGGTGGGTAGAATGCTCAAAATAGGCCAGTGTAAATTTACGACGAATGCATATCGTAAGCTATGAAAGGTAAGTGATGTTTATTGGTGTCTAAACCAATAAACAGGGCGTTGCTTTTCCACCTGCCGAGATTTCGACCCCTATCCATTCTTGTTTCCAAGCCGTTGGTGGAGCCGAGGGGCACCAACCCGCAGTCTAGTCGTTGTTTCAAATCAACAAGGAAACGACCTGATCCGAAAAGATCGTGGACCCGCTTATGTCCCGATTTCTTGTATCGGGTTTGTGCTGGTGGACCTCGTCCGTATGCTGAATGGTCAGCTTCAATCTTGTGGTTGACTAGAGAAGGAAGCGCATGTCCGCCATCGTTCTCCGAATCTAAGACAAAACCACCAGGCAACAGCATTGCACCAGCAGGGAGAATAAGGGGAGTATCTGCGGCCGTCTCGATGAGCTCATCAAGCGATGCTTGTGCAGCCCGGTCGATTCGAAGGGTGATGGGCGGTGCACCGGGTATATCCGCGTCACCGATCCTGCCTGTTGGTTGTTTCTACCCAATATTCTGATACAGATGCCATAATCCGGTTCAAATTCCCGTGCGCTGTGGCCAAGAAATTTCTCCTCGTCGATCCCGAAGAAAGCCTTGACCTGATCAAGGGGCTCGCCAGTCCTGTTCGCGTTTCCATCCTCAAGCTCCTCGGACTGAACGGCCCGAAGAACGTAAACGAGATTGCTTCCGAGCTGGGGCTGCCGCAATCGACGATCTCTTCGAACCTCCAGATTCTGGAAGATACAGGGCTGGTCGTGTGTCGGGTCGTGAAGGCGCGGAAAGGCAGCCAGAAGGTTTGCGAATCCGCCTTCTCGGAGATCCTCGTCGCCTTTCGCGACATCCATGGCGCGCGTGACGACAACAGGGTCGAGGTGTCGATGCCGCTCGGCCTCTACACGCAGTGCGAGGTCTCCGCACCTTGCGGACTCTGTTCGGTCGACGGGGTGATCGGGCTGCTCGATGTGCCGAACACATTCCTTGAGCCGGACCGGATGAAGGCTGGTCTCCTCTGGTTTACAAGGGGTTACGTTGAGTACCAGTTCCCCAACAATGCGAAGTTGAAAAACACGCGTCCGAGCGAGCTGGAATTTTCGATGGAGCTCAGTTCCGAGGTTCCCGGCACCAGTGCCGAATGGCCGTCGGACATCTCGCTGCAGGTCAATGGCGTCCACGTGGCGACCTGGACCTCGCCGGGAGATTTCGGCGACAAGCGTGGTGTCTACACGCCCGAATGGTGGAAGCTTTCCGGCTCGCAATACGGCAAGCTGAAGACGTGGCGGATTAACGGCGACGGCAGTTATGTCGACGGCGTACGCGTCTCCGACGTCACGCTGACTGACCTGGAAATCGACCGCCACCGCTCCGTCAGGATGCGAATCGGCGTGCACGAGGAAGCCGAGCATCCTGGCGGCATCAATATCTTTGGCCGCGGTTTCGGCAACTATGACCAGGATATCGTGATGCGTATTCGCTAGGCGAATAAATCGTTGACCTGAAGCCCAGTTCCCGTACCATACCGAAAAAATAGGTACATATCCGATATTCTGGTATGTACGGGAGGAGTTCATGAAGGCTCGTGTCACCGCGCATGCGCGGTACGTGATCGCGGATATCGACAACCGGCTTTACGGTTCATTCCTCGAGCATCTCGGGCGCGCCGTTTACACGGGCATATACGAGCCGGACCATCCGACCGCGGACGAGGCGGGCATGCGTCGCGACGTGATCGATCTCGTGCGTGAGCTCGGCACCCCGATCTGCCGCTATCCCGGCGGCAATTTTGTTTCGGCCTATAATTGGGAGGATGGGATCGGGCCGAAGGAGCAGCGCCCGACGCGGCTGGACCTGGCCTGGCGCACCAGCGAGTCGAACCAGGTCGGCATTCACGAATTTGCCGACTGGGCCGACAAGGCCGGCACCGAGATGATGCTGGCCATCAACCTCGGCTCGCGTGGTCTGGATGAAGCGCGGAACTTCGTCGAATACGTCAATCATCCCGGTGGCACCTACTGGTCCGATCTGCGCAAGACCAACGGTCGCGACGCGCCATGGGGCGTGAAGCTCTGGTGTCTGGGCAACGAAATGGATGGCCCCTGGCAGATCGGTCACAAGACGGCGAGCGAATACGGCCACCTCGCCAACGAGACCGCCAAAGCTTTGAAAGGATTCGACAAGTCTCTCGAACTGGTGGTCTGCGGTTCCTCGCATTCCGAGATGCCGACCTACCCGCAATGGGAAGCGACGGTGCTCGAGGAGAGTTACGACAATGTCGATTACATTTCGCTTCATATGTATTTTGAAAATTACGAGCACAATACGCGCGAATATCTGGCGCTTCCCGGAAAGCTGGACAGATATATCGGCACGGTCTCGGGCGTAATCGACTACGTCAAGGCGAAGTCGCGCTCGAAGCATGACGTGAAGATCAGCTTCGACGAATGGAACGTCTGGTATCACGAGCGCAAGAACGATGCGCGGCGCATGGCAGCGTGGGACTGGCCGCACGCGCCGGCGCTGCTGGAGGACATCTACGATTTCGAGGATGTCCTGCAGGTCGGTTGCATACTGAACACCTTCATCCGCCGCTCGGATGTGGTGCGCATCGCCTGCATCGCACAGCTTGTGAACGTGATCGCGCCGATCATGACCGCGCCCGGCGGGGCTGCTTGGCGGCAGACGATATACTATCCGTTCAAATTCGCCTCGCTGCATGGGCGCGGTACAGCGCTGCGACTGGATGTCGACAGTCCCGCCTATGATGCCGACATAGCGGCTGACGTCAGCTATCTGGACATAGCTGGCGTCCATGACGGGGACGCAGGCACGTTGACCTTCTTCGCGATCAACAGAAGCGCGGACGAGGCGCTGGAGGTCGATCTTACGATCGAGCATTTCGGCGACGCCCGGTCGGTGGAGCATACGCTTATCAAGCACGACGACCTGCGTGCCAAGAATACCGAGAAAATGCCCAACAACGTCGTGCCGACCCGGACGGACGGCGCAAGGAAGTCCCAGGGCGGCCTGGCACTCACCCTGCCGCCGCTCAGCTATTCGATGATCCGGGTTCAGCTTTGAGAACGGTGCGTCTCCGGTGCCTGTAAGGGAGGCGCTCCTCCATTCGAGAGAACCGGCCAATTGGCCGGATATTTGGGAGGAAGACAGATGAAAAGACTTGTTGCATTGGTGGCGGCCGGCGCATTCGCGGCCTCCGCAGCATATGCCCAGGAAACCGTCGTCTGGTGGGATTTCCTTGGCGGCGGCGACGGTGTCCGCATGAAGCAGATGATCGCCGAATTCAACGAAGCGCATCAGGGTGAAATCGCCATCGACGCCACGACGCTGGACTGGGGCGTGCCGTTCTACACGAAGGTGCAGACCTCGGTTGCGGTGGGCGAGACGCCCGACGTCATGACCTATCATGCCAGCCGAATACCGCTTGGCATCGATCAGGGACTGCTGCAGGAGATAACGCCTGAAGACTGGGAGCAGATGGGCTTGTCCGAGGACGATTTCGCGCCTGCGATCTGGGACGCGGTGACCGGTCCGGACGGCAAGACCTACGGCGTACCTCTCGATACCCACCCCATCGTTCTTTACTACAACAAGGATATTCTGGGTGAGGCGGGACTTCTGACCGAAGACGGCAAGCCCAAGGGCCTCGATAGCCGCGAAGGTTTCACCGAGACGCTTCAGGCCCTGAAGGATGCCGGCTCGGTCAAGTTCCCGCTGGGCTCCGTTACCGCCGACGGCAATTTCATGTTCCGCACGATCTACTCGCTGATGGGCCAGCAGGGCGGAGAGCTGATGAGCGACGGCGAGTTCCTGGCGGGCGACAATGCCAGCAAGCTCCAGAACGCGCTGTCGGTGTTGCAGGAATGGACGAACGAAGGACTGCAGTCGACCTATACCGACTATCCCGCGACCGTGGCTCTCTTCACTTCCGGAGAGGCGGCGATGATGATCAACGGCGTCTGGGAAGTCCCGACGATGACCGACCTTCATAAACAGGACAAGCTGTTCGAGTGGGGGGCGGTGGAGCTTCCGGTGATCTTCGATCGCCCGGCAACCTACTCCGACAGCCACGTTTTCGCGATTCCGGCCGGCCGCGAGCTGAGTCCCGAGAAGCGCGAGGCGGTGCTGGAGGTGATATCCTCGATCCTCGAAGGATCGCTGTTCTGGGCGACGGCCGGTCATATCCCGGCCTATCAGACGGTGACCGAGTCGGCCGAGTACAAGGCGATGGAGCCGAACGCGACCTATTCGTCGCTCACGGAAAACATGATCTACGATCCCAAGACGCCGCTGGCAGGCGTCGCAGGACCGATCTTCGACGTCATGTCGACATACTTCGTGCCGACGCTGAATGGTGAGATGGAACCCTCCGAAGCGGTGGAGGAGATCACCTACGAGCTGAACGACATGTAAATGCGAGCGGCGGAGCGCTCGCGCTCCGCCCTCATCGACGAGGATGTGGCCGTGATCCGTGACAGCAAGAAGGAGGCTCTGGTTGCCTATCTCCTGATCGCGCCCTTCGTCGCGATCTACGGGCTGATTTTCATCTACCCCACGATCGACATGTTCATCCTGTCCTTCCAGGATGCGCCCTTGATCGGTGCGGGCGAGTGGACGGGCTGGGACAACTACGAGCGGCTGGGAAGCGATCGCCGTTTCGACACAGCCGTCTGGAACACGGCCTACTTCGTCGCGCTCACCGTCGTGCCCGGCACGATGGTCGCGCTGGCGATTGCCCTGGGCATCACACGGCTGTCGGGGCGGTTGCAGGCGCTGGTGCTGGCCCTCTTCTTCCTGCCGTATATCCTGCCGGTCTCCGTCGTCTACCGGATATGGGACTGGACGCTGAACTTTCAGTTCGGCATCGGCATGCATGTCTTCGACATGTTGGGAATTCAGCGGGTGCCGATCTTCAAGGTCACCGGCTGGTTCATGCCTGCCGTGGCCTTCGTCACGGTCTGGTGGACTGCCGGGTTCTCGATCCTGCTGTTCCTCGCAGGGTTGCGCGCAATTCCAAAAGAAATCTACGAGGCCGCCGAGCTCGACAATGCCGGCCGCTGGACGATGTTCCGCCGCGTGACCTGGCCGCTGCTGTGGCCGGTTACCGGACTGGTCCTGACCATCCAGCTCATTTCGCAACTGAAGATATTCGACCAGGTCTATCTGTTCAGCCAGGGCGGACGGCCGAACGACAACCTCGTCATGGTCTACTACATCTTCCAGCGTGCATTCGTGAACAACCATGGCGGGCGCGCGGCCGCCATCGCGGTCGTGCTGTTTCTTATGGTGATCATCATCTCGGTTCTGAATTATCAGCTCATGCGTTTCGCGGAGCGGAGGCCATGACGGCCGAGACGGCAAGACGCGCCAATCTCGTCGGCGCTCTGATTACGATCTTTACGGTGGTTTGCGCGATACTCTGGTGCTTCCCGCTCTACTGGGGCGTCATCTCGTCGCTGAAACCCGAGGACGAGGTCGTCAGGCCATACATCGAGCTGTGGCCCGAGACACCGACGCTGCGGCACTATGTGTTCGCGCTGACAGAGACGCAGATCGGCACCTGGTATATCAACTCCATCGTCACGGCGGTCGGCGTAACGATCCTCACCGTCTCGTCGTCGATGCTCGCCGGCTACGCGATCTCGCAGCTCAGGTTTCCCGGGCGCCGTCCGCTTTGGTGGCTGATCCTGGCCAGTTTCATGGTTCCAACCCAGGTGCTGATCATCAACCACTTCGTGCTGATGGCGAATATGGGGCTGTTGAACACATGGGCCGGGATCATCCTGCCACAGCTCATCCACCCGGTGGCGATCATCGTCTACAAGCAGTTCTTCGACCAGGTGCCGAGCGACTTTCGCGAGGCGGCGGTGATGGACAATGCGAGCGAGCTCGCGATCCTTTTCAAGGTTTACGTGCCGATGAACTGGGGCGTGACCACGGCACTCTCCATCGTCACCTTCATCTGGGCATGGAACGCCTTCCTGTGGCCGTTCCTCGCGGTGACCAAGACAGAAATGATGACGATCACTGTCGGCATTACCCAGGTTTGGGACGCTTTCGGCGTCTACTACGCACGCCAGCTCACGGCGGCGACGCTGGCGGGGCTACCGGTGGCGCTGGTTTACCTTCTGTTCCAGCGCCGGGTCACCCAGGCCATCACTCTGAGCGCCGGGATCAAGGGATAGGACATGGCCGACATCGCGCTGACGAATGTTTCGAAGAGTTTCGGCGAGGTGCGAGTGATCGACGATCTCTCGCTGGGGGTCGCAGCTGGTGAGTTTGTCGTCTTTCTCGGCCCTTCGGGCTCAGGCAAGTCCACGCTGCTCAGGATGATTGCCGGGCTTGAGACCATCGACAGCGGCACGCTCACCATCGGCGGCAGGCAGTGCCAGACCCTTGCTCCCGGCCAGCGGAACGTGGCGATGGTGTTCCAGAACTATGCCCTGTATCCGCATATGTCCGTGCGCGACAACATGGCGTTCGGGCTCAGGAATGTTGGCATGGCTTCCGACGAGATCGCTCGCCGGGTGAACGAGGCGGCCCGCATTCTGGAGATGGAGGCGTTGCTGGATCGCCGCCCGAGCCAGCTTTCCGGCGGCCAGCGGCAGCGCGTGGCCATCGGCCGCGCCATCGTCAAGGAGCCAGCGGCATTCCTTTTCGATGAGCCGCTTTCGAACCTCGATGCGGCGCTGAGGGTACGGACACGCGTCGAGCTGGCCGAATTGCACCAGAGGATTCGGTCGACGATGATCTACGTCACGCACGACCAGACCGAGGCGATGACCCTGGCCGACCGGATCGTCGTTCTCAACAACTGTCGTATCGAACAGATCGGGACGCCGATGGAGGTCTACTCCAATCCCGCGACCCGTTTCGTCGCCGGGTTCATCGGCAGTCCGGCGATGAACTTCCTGAAGGTGGAATTGTCGGGCAACGATGAGGCCAAGCTGGCGAAGCTCGGCGACGGATCGAAAATCGACATGAACATTCGCGTTCCTGCCGGCGGCAGCTATGAATTGGGTATCCGTCCCGAGGCGGTGCGAGTGTCCGAACGCGAGGGCACGACATCTGGCAAGGCCACCGTGGTCGAGCATCTTGGCGACAGGACGCTTGTCTATATGCAATTGGCCGACGGCACTCCGATCATCGCGCAGGACGGGGGACGCTCACAGGTCAGCCCCGGCGATGTCGTGAATGTCAGCTTCGATACGAGCGAACTCCATCTCTTCGACGCCGACGGAAAATCCTATCACGCAGACCGGCAAGACGCGTAGTCACGCGTCAGGCCATGCCTCGGCCCGCGAGGGGATCGATCCGCGCGCCTCGCCGGCGTTATCTAGTCGGCGTCAGCGGCATGCCGCGAGGTCGGCGAGCCTGGCGCCCAGCTTAGTATCGGGATCGGCAAGATCCAGGACGATATTCATATGATTGCGTCCGGCTACCGGCAGAAGCTCCGAGGGCTCACTGTTGGTGGAGAGTTTGTCGTGCAGCGCACAGGCCTGTTCGTGGAAGGGCGTTGTTTCGTCCTCGCCGTAGGCAATGACGCGGATAGGCCCCGTGCGCTCCCGCGCATCGAGCGGCGACCAGGCGGCGGCTTCGGCCGGCGTCATTTCCGCTTCGTGACGCAGGAAGCTGTCCGGTATGCCGGAGAGGTCGTAGATACCGCTGACCAGCAGCAGGCCCTTGAGATGGGGCAGAGCAGGGGACGACGTCTCCTGCGATCCCGTCGCTGCCAGATAGGATGACAGATGAGCGCCTGCCGAATGCCCGCTGACGGTGACGCGTTCGGGATCGGCGCCGAACTTGCGGGCATTGTTTTGCAGCCAACGGACCGCCCGGCGCGCCTGGTCGACCAGGGTCGGCAGTCGGTGGCCGGGCATCAGGTCGTATTCCACCAGCGCAGCGATACCGCCGACCGCCAGCACCGGCTGGGCCACGAAGCGGTAGTCCTTCTTTTCGCCGGAGCGCCAGTAGCCGCCGTGGACGAAGACATGTAACGGCGCGTCCGCAGTCGGATTCGCGGGAAAAACGATGTCGAGCGTTTCGCGCGGACCCGTGCCGTAGGCGACATCGGTCCGTATGCTGGCGCGTGCCTCGATGTCCCGGCTGCGCGCGGCAAACTCGGCCGCAATGGCATCGAAATCCGGCACGAAATCGCGGATGCGGTAGAGATCGGTTCCAGTCATATGCCCCTCCGGAAATCGAGTGTCCTGGCTGCAATCGGCGGCACGGACGAATGTCGGTCAGCCGGCTGTGCCCGCGCCTATAACTCTATGGCGTAATACTTGGCCTCCATGAACTCCAGAATGCCGGTTACACCACCTTCTCGGCCCAGTCCGCTTTGCTTGACGCCGCCGAACGGTGCTGCAGGATCCGACATCAGGCCGCGATTGATACCGAGCATGCCTGTCTCGATGCCTCTGCCGACACGCATGGCGCGCTTCATATCCCGTGTATAGACATAGGCGGCAAGGCCGTACTCGGTGTCGTTGGCAAGGCGGATGGCTTCCTCTTCGCTCTCAAACCTGTAAACGGGCGCAACGGGGCCGAAGATTTCCTCGTGGGCGATGGATGCTTCGACCGGTACGTCCACCAAGACGGTGGGCGGATAGAAATAGCCGCTGCCGGGCAACGGTGCACCACCTGTCGTTGCGCGCGCGCCGCGCCGGACCGCCTCCGTGACGAGCTGATCGATCTTCTGAACGGCCTTGGTCGTGATCATCGGGCCGCATTGCGTGTCGGCGTCATAGCCTTTTCCGATCTTGAGTCCCGCCATACGTCCGCTCAGACCCTCGACGAAGGCATCATGAATGCCGGCCTGCACATAAAAGCGATTGGCCGCGGTGCATGCTTCGCCGGCATTGCGCATCTTTGCAACCATGGCGCCATCGAGGGCGGCTTCGAGATCGGCATCGTCGAAAACGACGAAGGGCGCGTTTCCCCCGAGCTCCATCGAGCAACTGACGACCGATTTCGCCGCTTCCGCCAGCAGAATGCAGCCGACGCCGGTGGAGCCGGTGAAGGAGAGCTTACGCACGCGCGGGTCTGCGAGCATGGCATTCGTCACCGGACCGGGGTTGGTCGTGGTCACCACGTTCACGACACCGGCGGGCACCCCGGCCTCCTCGCCCAGCCGCGCCATTGCGTAGGCTGTCAGCGGCGTTTCCGATGCCGGCTTGAGAATGACGGTGCAGCCTGCGGCCAGTGCCGGGCCGATCTTGCGCGTTGCCATCGCGGCCGGGAAGTTCCAGGGGGTGATGAGTACCGAGACGCCGATGGGCTCATGGTCGACGAGGATGTTGTGCGAGCCCGAGGGCGTGTGCCGGTATTCGCCGGGAATACGCGTCGCTTCCTCGGCATACCAGCGGAAGAACTCGGCGGCATAGGCGATCTCGCCGCGTGCGTCGGACAGTGCCTTGCCGTTCTCGAGCGAGATAAGCGTTGCCAGCTCCTCGGCGTGGTCGGTCATCAACTGGAACCAGCGGCGCAGGATCTCGGAGCGTTGGCGTGGCGGTGTCTGACGCCACTGGGACGCGGCCGCTTCGGCTGCATCGACGGCGCGGATCGCGTCCTTCACGGATGCGTCGGCCACCTCGGCAAGAACCTCGCCGGTCGAGGGGTCGAGCACGGGAATGCCCGCGCCTTTCTCCCATTGCCCGCCGATATAGAGGCCGTGTGCGTGGAGGGTGGGATCGGCGTAGCCGGCGATCTTTGTGTGCAGGGTCATGGACGGGTTTCCTTCAGGTATCAGGCGAGCAGCGAGGCATCGCCGCTGTAGGCGGCGGCTATCAGCTTGCGCATGTCGGGCAGGGGCAGGGGACGAGGGTTGTTCTGAACCAGCCGGGCAATTCCGCAGCTCTGTTCGGCGACCCAGTCGAGACGGTCTTCCTCAAGGCCCAGTTCGCGCAGCGTGGGCGCGATGCCCAACCTTGAAAACAGCGCGGCAACGGCCGGGATCACCTCATCTGCACCGTCCAGGCCCGTTGCACCGGCGATCTCCGCCAGTTCTCCCGAGATCTGCGGCGCGTTCCAGCGCATCACATAAGGCATAAGGCAGGCAACGCCCGCGCCGTGCGCGGTATGGGTGAGCGCGCCGACGGGGTATTGTATCGCATGCGCGGCGGCCGTGCCCGCGACGCCGAAGGCAAGTCCTGCGAACGTTGCCCCCATCATCACCTTTTCGCGTGCCCGGGTGTTCGAACCGTCTTTGTAGGCGGCCTCGAGCCCCTGCCATAACAGCGAGATGGCGCGCAGCGCGAAGTGATCGGAGAAGGCGTTCTTGCCGATGAAAACGCGCTCCTGCGCGATGCCGGCGACCGGGTCGCGCCGGATGGCCGTGAAGGCCTCAATGGCGTGGGTCAAAGCGTCCGCGCCGGCGACGGCGGTCAAGCCGGGAGGGCAGGTGAGAGTCAAATCGGGATCGCAGATCGACGCGGTGGGTATGATGTGCGGGCTGGAGATGCCGACCTTGAGGCTGCGCTCCGCGTCGGACAGGACGGCCACCGGCGTGACCTCCGATCCCGTTCCGGCCGTGGTCGGCAATGCGATGATCGGCATGACCGGACCCGGGACGTTGTATTCGCCGTAATAGTCCTGCGGCCTGCCGCCATGGGTGAGGAGCACCGCGAGGCATTTTGCCATGTCGAGGCACGAGCCGCCGCCGATGCCGACGACCACGTCAGGGGCGAAATCGCGTGCCGCCGCAGCACTTGCCGCAGCGGAATCAACGGGAACATCAGGCAGGGTCGAATCGTCGACCCGCACCGCGAGGCCGGCCTTCTCCAGTTGCTCGATCGTTGCCGCAAACTCCGCATCCGCCGCCAGCCTTGCATCTGTTACGACCAGAGCGCGGCTTCCGAGCTTGTTGGCTATACGGCCCAGGGAATGTCGCTGGCCCGACCCGAAGACCAGTTCCCGCGGGGCTCTGATAGTCCCAAAAAAATTCATTCTGCCGTTTCCTCCTCTAGAGACTTACGCGGCCGCGAGAGCCGACAATTCGTGGAAAAGCGCATCCGGCACCTCGACGCCCGAGGACAGCGCTTCGGCGCGGCGCGTACGCGAGCCGTCACCGGGAATGGCAACGGGGCGGCTAGGTTCGACGGGGCATGAGGAGCGCAGGCGTTCGAGATAGCGGGTAAGCGCTGCCGTGCTGCCCGCGCCGACTGCCGGATCGATCAGGATCAGCACGTCGCCCTTGGTTGCCGGATCGGTGTTGTCCAGGGTGCCGCGAACCTCCGGGGCCATGTCGGAGCCGGCCAGCGAGGCCACGAGAAGCTCGATGGCGAGACCCAGTCCATAGCCTTTTGGGCCGCCGAAAGGCGCGATCGCGCCCAGCTTGGCCGCTTCGGGATCGATCGTCGGGCGCCCCGTCGCGTCGACTGCCCAGCCCGCCGGGATCGGCTCGCGCCGCAACGCGTGACTGTGAATCCTGCCCATCGAGACAATGCTCGTGGCGAGATCGAGCACGAAGGGCTCGGAGTCGGTGGGAATGCCGACGGCGATCGGGTTGGTGCCGAGCATCGCCCTGGTGCCGCCGTAGGGATGCACCAGTGCTTCGCTCGTCGACATGACGATGCCGATGCGGCCCGCCAGGGCGGCGGCTTCGGCGTAGTAGGCGAGCATGCCGATGTGATTGGTGTTGCGGATCGCTGCAATCGCGATCCCGCAGGAACTGACTGCCGAGGCCAGTTCGCTCATCGCGGCCATCATCACGACAGGCCCGAGTCCGCGCTCGCCATCGATGCAGGCCAGCGCCTGACGCGGCCATTTGCAAATGCCGTTGGCAGTCGGATCGGCCAGTCCGCGTTCGATGCGCTTGAGCAGTGTCGGCAGTCTTTGGAGGCCATGCGAAGATAGTCCGCGTAGCTCCGCCTCGACCAGCAGTTCGGCCTGAAGCCGGGCGTTGCGACGCGGTGCGCCGCGCCCTTCCAAGGATGTCACCGCCATCTGCCGAAGTTGGTCCGCAGAAACTCTCAACCAAAAATCCTATATCAGATCGTATACGATATTGTATTTGACATCGGATAGCTTATCTGCAACACCTTCGCTCATGTCAACAGGACATTCGGAGAGCCGACGTGGCATTCGCAGCCGAACGGGAAAACAAGCCGGCAAGCCTCAGGCCAAGCAGCGTGGTCGAGGGGGTCTATGACGGCATCTATCATCGGCTCATGTCACTGGAGATCGCGCCGGGTGCGCGCATTCCCATCGATGTGCTGGCACGCGAGCTCGGCGTGTCGCAGACCCCGGTTCGTGAGGCGCTGAGCCGTCTCGAGCGCGAAGGCCTGGTTCGCAAGGAGCATCTGATCGGCTACAGCGCAGCGCCCCAGTGGACGCGTAAGCAGTTCGAGGACCTCTACGTCTTCCGGCTGCTTCTCGAGCCGGAGGCTGCGCGGCTCGCTGTCCACAATATGTCTGCGGAGGCACTCGCCCTGCTGGAGAATTCGGCCGCCGACATGGGCCATGGCGCAGCACCGGTGGATCGCAACACCCGCTATTCGCGCTTTGCGCGCGCCGATGCCCATTTTCACGACGACATCATGAAGATTGCCGGCAATGAGGTGATCCGCAGCACGCTGTTCAACCAGCATGTACACCTGCACATCTTCAGACTGATGTTTCATACCCGCGTAACGCAGGAAGCGCTCGAGGAGCACGAGAACCTGCTCGCGGCTTTTCGCGCGGGCGATCCCGACGCAGCGTTCAAGGCCATGCACGAGCACATCGAGCGTTCGCGCGACAGGCTTCTTTCGGCATTCGAATGAGCGCGGTGCCGCAACCCGATCGCGCGGTGGACCAGCCGACCCCGCTTGTGGTGACGTTGCGCGCCGAGGGGCTGGGCAAGGCCTATGGGGCCGTGAACGTGCTGTCCGACGTCACCCTCGATATCCGCGCCGGCGAGGTCCACGCGATTATCGGCGAGAACGGTGCCGGCAAATCCACGCTGATGAAGCTTCTGTCCGGTCACGTCCAGCCGAGTACTGGGCGTATCGTGATGGAAGGGGAGCTGGCAACCTTCATCGACGCGGTCGAGGCCGAGGATGCCGGCATAGTCCTCGTGCATCAGGAAATCCTGCTCGCTCCCGACCTGACGGTAGCGCAGAACCTCTTTCTCGGGCGCGAACTCAGCCGCGGCTGGATGGTCGATGACCGCGCTATGAACGGTCGCACTGCGCAGTTGCTTGAGCGGGTCGGCTCCGTCGCCCGGCCGGGCGACCGGGTTGGCGACCTTCCCCTAGCACAGCGGCAACTGGTGCAGATTGCGCGCGCCCTGCTGGACGAACGCAAGGTCATCATCTTCGACGAGCCGACGGCAGTCCTGGCGAACGACGAAGTGGAGGCTCTGCTCGACATCGTGCGCGGCCTGCGCGACCACGGTGTGGCGGTGCTCTACATCTCACACCGTCTCGACGAGGTCGAGACGCTGGCGGATCGAATTACGGTCCTGCGCGATGGCCGCATGATCGGCACATGGCCGGCAGCCGAGCTCAGCCAGCGCCAGATGGCCGAGCTGATGGTCGGCCGCGAACTCAACATGCTTTATCCCCACAAGCGCCAGGCGAGCACGGCTGCGCCGTTGCTCTCGGTCGCCGGGCTGGAGGTGGGGCACGGCGCACAGCAGGCTTCGTTCTTCGTGCGCCCCGGGGAGGTGCTTGGGCTGGGCGGCATGATCGGTTCGGGCCGCACGGAGCTGATCGAAGGGCTGATGGGGCTTCGCCAATCGCAGGCGGCAAGCGTCGTCGTGAATGGCCGCGAGATCACGCATCGCTCCGTCGGGGCGATGATGGACGCAGGGCTTGTCTATCTGACCGAGGACCGCAAGGGCAAAGGCCTGCTTCTCGACGAGAAGCTGGCGCCGAACCTGACGTTGCAGGCGTTGGAGAGCGTCAATCCCGGCGCGGTGCTGGACCGCGCCAGGGAGATGGCGGCCCTGCGCAAGGCGGTGACCGATTACGACATCCGCGTCGGGTCGCTGGCGCTGGAGGCCGGCAAGCTGTCGGGCGGAAACCAGCAGAAGCTGCTCCTTGCCAAGGTGATGATGACCGACCCGTCCGTCGTCATCATCGACGAGCCTACACGCGGCATCGACATCGGCAATAAGAGCCAGATCTACGACTTCATCGACAGGATGGTGAGGGCCGGCAAGGCCTGCATCGTCATCTCGTCGGAAATGCAGGAGCTGGTCGGTCTTGCCGACCGGGTTCTGGTGATGCGTGCAGGGAGGATCGTCGCCGAGCTTTCAGGCGACGAGATCAATGAAGAGAACGTTGTCTATGCCGCGACGACCGCCGGCCATGGCAGCACCGGGGAGGGATCACATGACCACAGCGACCGCAACCGTCGCGACCGCTGACGATCGCCGCCGCATCCGCTGGGCCGATCTTGCGCCGTTCATCGCGCTCGCGGTGATCGTGATCCTGGGTGCGTTGATAAATTCCAACTTCACGTCTTCCGCCAATCTCATCAATGTCATCACCCGCAGCGCGTTCATTGCGATCATCGCCGTGGGCGCCACCTTCGTGATCTCTTCGGGCGGCCTCGACCTCTCGGTCGGCTCGATGATGGCGTTCGTCACCGGCATCATGATCATGACGATGAACGGTCTGGCGCCCTCCTATGGCGGCTGGGCGATCGTCATGGGGGCAGGCGTTGCGCTCGTCGTGGGCGCCCTGTGCGGCCTCTTCAACGGGCTGATCGTCACCGTTGGGCGGATAGAACCGTTCATCGTCACGCTCGGCACGATGGGCATCTTTCGCGCCTTCATCACCTTCATGACCGATGGCGGCTCGCTGCCCATCGACCGCAGCCTGCGCGAGGCCTATCGGCCCGTCTATTTCGGCAATTTCATGGGCATCCCTTATCCGGTGCTCATCACGCTGGCCGTCGTCCTGTTGGGCGCATTCCTGCTCTACCGTACCAAGTATGGACGGCGGCTGACCTCGGTGGGCTCGAATGCGGAGGTCGCCCGTTTTTCGGGCGTCAATGTCGGCGGCGTGCGCACGATCGCCTACGTCATCCAGGGGCTTTGCGTCGCCGTCGCAGCCATCTGCTACGTCCCGCGTCTCGGCGCTGCGACGCCGACGACCGGTCAGCTCTGGGAATTGCAGGTCATAACCGCCGTCGTCATCGGCGGTACGCTCCTGCGCGGTGGGCGGGGCCGTATCTGGGGCACCGTCGCCGGCGCGCTCATTCTCGAGGTAATCGCCAACGTGATGGTGCTGTCGGACATGGTCTCCGAATACCTCGTCGCCGCGGTGCAGGGCGCAATCATCATCATTGCCATGCTGGCGCATCGCTTTACCAGCAGCCGCTGAGGCGGCAGCAGAAAAGACTTCAACGGAGGAGAAGAAAATGAAATCCATCATGATCAAGGCAGGAATGCTCGTATCCGGTATCGCCATGGCCTGCGCCATGTCGGTCGGATCGGCAGGCGCGCAGGAGCGTGACATCACGATAGCCGTATCGATCCCGGCGGCGACCCACGGCTGGACCGGCGGGGTCGTCTATCACGCCGAACAGGCTGAGAAGGAGATCGAGGCGGCCTTCCCCAATATCGACGTGGTCCTTTCCACGGCATCGTCGGCAACGGCACAAGTTTCCGCGCTGGAAGATCTCTCGGCAACCCGCGACCTCAACGCGCTCGTCATCCTGCCTTTTACCTCGGAGGAACTGACGGGGCCGGTCGAGCAGGTCAAGTCTAACGGAACCTTCATCGCGGTTGTGGACCGTGGGCTGACCGACCCGTCGATCCAGGACCTTTACGTTGCCGGTGACAATATCGCGGTGGGCGCGAACACGGCCCGCTGGCTTTCGGAGAAGCTGGGCGGCGAGGGTGAGATCGTGGTCCTGCGCGGCATTCCGACCGTCATCGACGATGAGCGCATCAAGGGCTTTTCGGACGTGATCGCCGAGACCAACATCAAGATCCTCGACATCCAGTATGCAAACTGGAACCAGGACGAGGCCTTCACGCTGATGCAGGACTACTTGGCCAAGTATCCGAAGATCGATGCCGTGTGGGCGAACGACGACGACATGCTGCTCGGCGTCGTCGAGGCGGTCGACCAGGCTGGGCGCACCGACATCAAATATGCGCTCGGCGGCAACGGCATGAAGCAGGTCATCGAGATGGTGAAGGAAGGCAACGAGCGTACGCCGATCTCCACCCCGTATCCGCCGTCGATGATCAAATCTGCGATTTACATGACCGCCGGGCAATTCACCGGCCAGGCGCCCATGCGCGGCTCCTTCCTGCTTGATGCACCGTTGATCACGCCGGAAAACGCGGACCAGTTCTACTTCCCAGATTCCCCGTTCTGACAATCGGGCGGCGCCCGGCACGTTTCGGGCGTCGCCGTTCAATGACCACGAGAAGGAGATTCAACATGAGCGGCAAGAAGATACTCATGCTCACCGGTGAATTCACCGAGGAGTATGAGATTTACGTGTTTCAGCAGGGCATGGAGGCTGTCGGCCATACCGTCCATGTCGTCTGCCCCGACAAGAAGGCCG
>JAEWFU010000486.1 GCA_023388675.1 Pseudomonadota bacterium
TCGCCGGGCGCGCCGGGTAGGCTTTCCTCAATGGAGACTGAACTACCGTAGCAGCGTCTCGCTGGTGATCTTGCTCATCGCGTGGAGCGCTCCCAGACGTCCATCCAGAAGCAGGATCTCCGGTGCACCGTCAGCGCACGGGCGATAGCGAGACGTTGGGTCATGCCGCCTGAGAGCCGCGGGGTAGGTATGTGTAGTGAGTGCAATCCATCACTCGACACAATAACCCGCATTGCCTGCAAAGCAGCGATTTTGTCATAAGCGATTGAAATCAATGGTACGGTTGGCTGGGCTCGAACCAGCGACCCCCAGATCCACAATCTGGTGCTCTAACCAACTGAGCTACAACCGCACGCGCCAAGCTCTGGCTGGCGAGGCTCTTACGGACTATCGGCGGCGATTTCAAGCCCGATGCGCCGCAAGCCAAGCCTAAAAAAGGAAAAAGGCCGGGGGGAGGAGATCCCGGCCTTTTCCTGTTAGGAGACCGGCGGGAGGAGGAGCCGGTCTTCTGAACCGCGATCGGGAAGGGAGGAGGTTTCCCTTACGCGGTGTACTTACAGCCTGAACGCGTCAGGCGATCTTGAGTTCCTTGACGGTGGACTCGAAGGCTTCCTTCATCGGCTTGGCGACGTCTTCGGCAGCCTTGGTCGATGCGGTCTGGAAATCCTTGCCCTGCTCGATAGCGGTCTCGACCGCCTTGCGCAGGAACGCGGTCTGCAGCTCGATCACCTCGGAGAGGGACTTTGCCGCGACCAGCGCCTCAAGGTGCGCGAAACCGGCTTCCGTATTGGCGCGGGCGGTTGCGATAGACTTCAGAGAGAACTCGCTGCCGGCTGCGCGGGCCGTTTCGAGGGTCGACTCGATGGCCTTCTGCGCATTCTCGGCGCCGGTCTTGATCTTGGCGTAGGCTTCCTTCGACTGCTCGACGCCCTTCTCTGCGAAGACGCGGAACTGGTCTGCCGTCTTTTCGGCGTCGAAGGTCGGGAATTCGATGGTTTCGGCGGTCTTCGCGGCTGCTTTGGTCATCGCTCGATCCTTTACACTGGGTCCGGCAACGTCCTATCGTGCCGGCTCGCTTGACTTGGCACCAATATAGGCGATCCTTTTGTGCATTGCAACATTTTTGTTGCGATGCAGCAAAATTATGCTTCGGGGATTAACCAAGGAACAAGATTCGCACGCTGCACGGTTCCGACTTTCTGGACGCGGAGCGGTCGAACTTTTACTAACAAAGAGTTAACAACGGCTCGCTCGCCAACTCAACGGCTTCAGGTTTTCGCATGGCTTCAGGCCCCTATTCCTTCATCGATATTGCCGTGATGGAAGAGGTGCGTACGCGTTTTGCCGCAGGCGATGCGCTGGCTATCCTCACGGTCGACCTCGACGAAGTGATCTGGGCGAATGGACCGGGCGCGGCATTGCTCGGCTACCCCGACATCGAGGCTGTGATGGGCGGCTCACCCGGCCTGGGCTTTGCCGCACGGCGCCAGATCTCCGCAACGCCGGGCTTTCCGCGCATGGACCGCGACCGGCAGGTGGTGGTCCGGCTGGCGAGCGGCATGACCAGTCGCGCCGTGCAGTTCCTCGTGTCCGGCGTCACGCTGCCAGATGGAGAGCCTGCGATACTGCTGGCGGTTCCCGCACAAACGCCTCGATCGCTTGGTGGTGACGAAGCGGCCGCGCGCGTCATCGAAGGGTTTGGCGAGGCTGGCTACTTTGCTGCGCTGGTCGACGACGAAGCGCATGCAATCGCAACTTCGCCCGGCTTCGACGGCCTTGGAATTTCGCAGGAAACACTGTCGCGGCTGGTGGCCGAGGTTGCCCACGAGGGCGACCGGCTGGTGAAACGGCTGATCCCAGCGGGGGACGGGCTCATTCCCACCGGCATTGCGCGGCTGGTGGACGAACCTGCTCTGCACCTTCTTGTCGCGGTAGATGAGCCTGTCGGGGAAACCGAGCCTGAAACGGAACGCGACGACGCGGAAATAGCCGCACCGGCCGCGATCGTAGACCCAAAAGAGCCCTCGGAAGACGATCTCGACCCCCTTCCCTCCGATGCCGATCTGCCGGAGCGCGTGGTCGAAGATGCAGACGCAGGCGGGCCGCATCCGCCGGAATCCGAGATCGAGCCAAACGCTGCGGCAGACCCGGCTCCGACCGTGCCTGCCGAACGGCAACCGCCCGCGGCGGATGCAGCCGACGACTGGTATTTCGACGAGCCTCCGTCGCAGCAGAGGCAGGATCTTCCTACAGGCCCCGTGCGCTTCGTCTGGCGCACCGATGCCGAGGGTGCCTTCAGCACGGTCTCAGACGATTTCGCCCGCGCCGTGGGCGAGGAGGCTGCCGACGTTATCGGGCGACGATTCGACGAGGTAGCCGCCGCGTTCCAGCTAGACCCGCAAGGAGAGATCGCCGGATTGCTTCAGCGTCGCGACACCTGGTCCGGCCGTTCGGTGTTGTGGCCCGTCGCCGGCACCGCCCTTCGGGCACCGGTCGATCTTGCCGCCCTGCCCGTCTACAACCGCGATCGCGAATTCGAGGGATTTCGCGGCTTCGGCGTCGTGCGCATGGGCGACGTGATCGCCGATCCCGAGGCGCTCGGCATGAAGCTCGCGGGCGGAGACGATGCGTCGCCTGCTGAGGCGATGTCGGCAGAAGAGATCGGCGAAGCGGCGGATGCCGCGCCAGCACCTGCCGAAAACGACCCGTTCAACGGAGAGGTGCCGGCGCTGGCGGTCACGGAAGGACGTGAACGGCGCTCAAGCGACAAGGTCGTGCGGCTTGCCGAGCATCGCACGGCCCGCGCGCCGGAAAGGCAGCTTTCCCCGCACGAACGCAACGCGTTCGAGGAAATCCGGACGAGGCTGCGCCGCGATTACGAGGAAGCGCGCGAGGCCGAGCGAGCAGAAACCGGACAGGAAGCATCCGGCGCGGCAGCCGGGACTTCAGATGGTTCGAAGCCTGAAACGCCGGCGGCGGCTGATGACAGGACGGAGCATGATACACTCGCCGACGTTTCGACCGTTGAGTCTGTGGCAGTGCGGTCTGACGAACCGACGGATCACGATGCGATATCATCCGCAGTTGAAGACGATCACGAGGTCCCCGACGACGTCTACGACGAGCCGCATCTGGCCGCACTCGACGGTGCCGATGACGACGACCGCGATGCCGGCGATAAAATCCACGATGAACCGGCCGTCGCCGGTGACTTCGACCTGACTGCACAGGAGCCAACGAATTTTCCGCCGGCAGCGGAAGAAATTGAGCACGACTTCACCGGCCCGACACGGGGAGACACATCCGCCGGGTACATCGCCGGCAGCGACACCCACGTTCCGGAACCCGCAGACGCGGACGTACCCGCCTCTGCGATCCAGGAGGAAGCTTCGGTCGTGGGCGGGGAAGATGCAACTTCCGACGAGACCGCAGACACCGCGCCAGTCGGATCGAAGATCGTCG
>JAEWFU010000511.1 GCA_023388675.1 Pseudomonadota bacterium
AAACCGGCGCGGCGGCCGATTGCATGACACCCCAGCCCCATGCAGACAGCGCAGGACTGGCAGGGAAATGCGAGGCGTTTCGGCCAGCCGCCGGACTGCCCCGATCACGAAACGGCCCGCCCTTGACGGCAGACCGCCAAAAGCATCATTTCCTATCGATGATTTCCATGTCGAACCAGGTCAAGAAGCACCATCCGCGCCGCGGCGCGATACTGGTCGGCGTTCTCTGGATCGCGGTATTGCTGTCGGGGCTGTCAGTCGTGCTGAGCGTTCATATGCAGAGCGTTACTCAAAGCGTGCGCATGACCGAGGACAAGGCGATTGCAAGCACGCTGGCCGATGCCGGCCTGGCGATCGCAGCCGCCCGTGTTCGCGCGGCGCCCGCCGAGGGCCCGCGGCGGATAGGTTACGAAGCAAGCGCGGATGTATCGCTGGCATCGGGCATCGCCGGAGCTGTGCTGCGCAACGAAGCCCTGCGCGTCGATCTCAATCGCGCCCCAGCCAATCTCATCGAAGCCGTCCTGATTGCTGCCGGCGCGCCGCGCGCTCAGGCCGACACGCTGACCCAGACTTTGGTGAAAATGCGCGAGGCCTCCGACCGGTCGCCGATTGGCCCCTTGCAGTCGATCGACGAGCTTGCCTTGCTGCCCGACATGCCGGCCGCAGTCGCCATCCGGGCTGCGCGCTATGCCACCGTTTCATCCGGCCTCGAGGGCGTACGGCTCGACGGCATCGACGATGCGCTTTTGCGCGCCATACCCGACCTGCCGCGCGCTATCCGCAATGCAATCGTTGCTCATCGCGCCGGTCGGATTTCGCAGGCGCAGCTCGACGCAATCCTTGCTGAGAGCGAGTTGCATACCACCACGCGTTCCGAGGTTTGGCGGGCAGAACTGAGCGTGTCCCTTCCAGGCGGATATACGGAATCCCGCGAGGCGTTGATCCTGATCATGGGCAACGACACCGTGCCCTACCGTGTGCTTGACTGGCGCAGCGCTACGGAGGAAGTAGACTGATCGAACCGGCGAAATCAGAACCGGATGCGTCGTCGCATGGAGACAAGTGATGCAGCAGGCACTCCGCACGGCGTGGCAGGTGCTGGATAACTGGCTTGAGGGCCCTGCTTCGCTGATTGCCGAGCGATGGCAGGCAGGCCGCCGCCACACCGACGTAGAGGCGCGTCTTGCCGAAGACGGGAGCACCCTGGCGTTGCGCACTGCCGGCAAGGGTGGCTCCGCCGAAGCATCGCTGGCGCTGCAGCCCGGCGACCAGCAGGTTCAGGCAAGCGCGCTCTCGTCGCTGGTCAAAGGACAGCGCGTTGTGCTTGTCGCGCCCCGCGCCTGGGTGATCGAACGCCGCATCGAACTGCCGCAGGAGGCGGGCGATCACCTGGAAGGCATCGTGGCCGCGCGGGTGGCATCTCTTTCCCCGTTGCCGATTCAGGATATGCTTTACGGTCATGGCATGGCGGGAAACGACAGCGCCACGAGACGCATGCGCATCGACATCGCACTGCTTCCACAAGCGCGCGTGATTCCCGTCATCGACCTTTTCGAGGCCGCTGGCGCGCGGCACACGGAGGTGGTGGCACAGGCACAGCAGGGCACGCGCATCGTGCTCTATCCGCGCCGTGCCGGGCGTGCCGCAACGCTTGGACGCGTCAAGCTGGGGCTCGGCCTTTTGCTTTCGGCCGCCCTCGCCTCAATGCTCGTCGCCTTTGGCGTCACCGTCGCCCATGGCGTGTACCGATCGGGACAGCAGGCCGAACTGGAAGTCAGGGCAGCGGCGGCAAGGGCAACCATCAGCGATTTGATGGCCCCCCAGACGGCCGGCACGGCGCCGGAGCAGGCGGCCATCGACCTCAAGAACGACGCGATCAGCGCCCTCGGCGCGCTCGATGATCTGGCGGCGGCCCTGCCCGTCCATTCCTTCGCGACCGAAATCGCGCTGGCGGACGGCAAGCTGCGGCTCGCAGGCCGAACCTACGACCTGCCGGATGTTCTGACGGCGCTGGAATCCTCTGGCCGGTTTGCCGACAGCGCACTGATAGGACCGGCCGTCCGCGGCGAGGACGAACGCTCTTCGCTCTTCACACTGGAGACCCGACCTCTCATCCGCTCCGGAGGGGAACTGAAATGAGTGGCGTGGCCGGAAGCTGGCTGGACCGACGTTTGCTCAGCCTTGCGGTTGTGGGGATGGTCCTCGTCGCTGCCGTGGTGGTCATCATCGACGCCGTATCGACAGTCAAATCCCAGCGAGGAAGCGTCGTCGAGCTTCGCCAGCGCACGCGGCTGCTGGAAGCACGGGCAGCCGAGCTTGCGGGCGGCACCGAAGATGCCGCCGGAAGCTCCGTTTCACGAAACAGGCTGATAGCGGGCGACACCCCTGGCCTTGCCTCGGCGGAATTTCAGCGCGATTTCACGCGCCTGATAGAGGATGCCGGAGCTCTGGTACGCTCACTCGACATTCGCGAGAGCGAGCAGGTCGCAGGCGTATCGACTGAAACCAACGGCGAATTGATGCGCCTCCATCTCGAGGCAAGCATCGAGGTTCTTGAGCAGACGCTGCCGGACCTGCTTTATGCGCTGGAGACGAACCTTCCGCTGATGATTGTGGACACGGTGACATTGCGTTCCAATCGCTCGGCCGGGGGCGCATTTGACGCCGCAGTCGATACCGGCAGCGATCGCGCGCTCAATCTGCAACTCGGCGTCTCTGCGTTCTGGATCCGGGAGCTCTGATTACCCGATGAAGACGCGGACCGTCGCAATCGCCTCTCTGCTCCTGCTGGTGGCAGTGCCGCTGTCGGCGCAAACCGGCAGCGAGCGCGCGGTCGGCGCCAGGTTGGCTCAGGACTATGTCGCGTTGCGCGAGCGTCCTCTCTTTTCACCGGACCGGCAGCCGCCCGCCCGCATCGCCGCAGCACCGGTGGTCGCAGAACCCGAGCCGCAGCCGGAAGCGCAACCTGAACTGCCGGAGGCGACGCCGGAACAGGCGCCCCAGTGGCAGCTCATCGGCGTTGTGCGATCGGAAAGGCTTCGCAGCGCACTCTTCCGTGTCAATTACGACAACAGCGTCTTCAGCCTGCGGCGCGGCGAAAGCCGGGACGGGTGGACGCTGACGAGCGTCGAACCGTTCGAGGCCGTGCTGGACAGCAACCACGCGCGCGCTTTCATGCGCTTCCCCGAAAGCCAGTAACGCGTCGTCCTATGCAAGCGGTCGCCCACCCGCTATTTTGCAACGCCGTACCGCACGTTTTCCAGGAAGCGTCCCTTTGTCGAAGCTTGTGCCTCCGTTGCTGCTCGCCCTTGTCTGCCTGACCCTTCAGGCTGCTGGTCCCGCGCGGGCCGAGTTCACCATAGAGGGCAACCTGGAGACGATGACCGTTGATGCGACCGATGCCGGTCGTGGCGACATCGTTGCAACCATCAGCAAGCAGTTCGACGTCGAGATCATAAACGGCATCTACGACGGAAGCACCGTCACCGGCCGCTTCCAGGGCACGTTGAACGAGGTGCTGCAAGCGGTGATGGGCGGCAACGGCTTTGCAATCGCCTATGAGGGCAATCGACCCAGCCGCGTGACCTTTGCGACCGGTCAGGCTTCATCGACCTATGCGGCACGGGACAAAAAGGCCGATCCCAAAAAGGACTTTGCCGGGGACGGCAGCAAACCGGTCGTTTCCGGCACCCAAGCGAAATCGACCGATGACGGGCTGTCACGAGCGGAAGCAACGCAGCAGGCCGTTCGGGAACTGGAAGCCCTGTTGAAATCGGCGCGCTCGGACATGGACGATCAATAGCCTGCTTTTCGGCATGGCTTCTTAGTGCTGCCGCTGGCCCACACGACCGACAAACGCTCTGCCAGATGCCGGTTGGTGCAATTACGGTATTGCCCTGCGCGCCGCTGTGGGGTTGGACGGTTGCATGCAGCTCCGCGCGAACATGGCAATGTCGGCGTGAACGGAAGCCATTCATTTCATGAGTACCTTGCAGCCCTCTGTCCAGATCGCCGAAACCCGCTCCACAGCCAGACTTGGCATGGCGGTGATGCTGCTAGGCATCCTCCTGTTCGCGCTCAACGACGTTCTTGGCAAATGGCTTGTGGCCACCTATTCGGTCGGACAGGTCCTGCTGATCCGCAGCGCCGCGGCACTGCTGATATTGTGGCCCTTCCTGTGGAAAGGCGGTTTTCGGCCCCTGCTATCGCTGCAACGGCCCGGCATGCAGGCTCTGCGCGTCATCCTGTCCTCCGCTGAAGTCTACTGCTTCTATTTCGCCGTCATCACCCTGCCATTGGCGGATGTGATGACCTACTGGCTTGCGGCCCCGATATATGTCGCGGCGCTGTCTCCGTTCCTGCTCGGCGAACAGGTCGGCTGGCGCCGCTGGACCGCGATATTCATCGGCTTCGCCGGTGTCATCGTCGCACTGGAACCGTCGGCCGCGACGCTGACGGCGCCGGCACTGATATCGATCGCCGGATCATTCTGCTTTGCCTTCATGATGCTGTCGGCGCGCGCGCTGCGCGATACCGCCGATACCGCACTGGTCTTCTGGCAGCTCGTCGGTGCCGGCGCGCTGGGGCTGGTGACCGCGCCCTTCGGCTGGGTGACACCCACAGGGTTCGACTTTGCGCTGCTCGCGCTTCTCGGCGTGGTGGCCATGGTCGCGCATATATGCGTAAGCCGCGCCTTCAAGCTTGCGGATGCCGCAACCATAGCGCCGTTCCAGTACACCCTGCTGTTCTGGGCAATCGTTTTCGGCTGGCTGGTTTTCGGCGACGTGCCGCGCAGTGCCATGCTGGTTGGCGCGGCGATCATCGTGAGCGCCGGTCTCTTCATCTTCATGCGCGAGCAGAAGGCCAGGGCGAAGCAATAGCGAACACTTGCGTGCCCCTCCATTCTCGGCTGTTCTGTCCTTGTCTGAAGGGAGGAACATCCGGATGCTGCGCGACATACATCCTCTACTGGGCCCCGATCTGCTGTTTGCCATCGCCACGATGGGACATGGCGACGAGATCGCCATCGTCGACGCAAACTTTCCTGCCGCGACGCTCGGACCCAAAGTAGTCCGGGCAGACGGCCTTGCCGCTGCACCACTGTTGGAGGCCGTGCTCACCCACCTCCCGCTCGACACGTTCGCGCCCGCCGCCGCATGGCGCATGGAGATGGTCGACACGCCGCAGATCGTTCCGCCGATCTGCCTCGCGTTTCAGGAGATCATCGATCGCATGGCCGGTCCGTTCATGATCGAGCCGCTTGAGCGCTTCGCCTTCTACGAACGTGCAGGCAACGCGGCCTTCATCGTGGCCACCGGCGAGCAGGCGCTTTACGCCAATATCATCCTCAAGAAGGGTATCGTCACGCCCGAAGAGGCTGCCCGCTTCGCCGACTGAAAAGAAATACAGTTTTTTTTCCTGCCTCCCTTCCGCCGGCCGTCAACACGATCCGTTCGCGCACGGCGCCCATACGGCAACAAATGTGAAGCCGTGAGCCCGCAACGGGAAATGAAGCGAAATATCAGCCGTTTGCCCGCCCTTTCACCTTGAAACGGAAGCATCCGACGCCAGTTCGAACCCTGTAGACAAGCGCGTTTGCTTTACATTAGCTGGTCCGGAGCTTGGGTTGGTGAGGAGACGACAATGGCCGAAGCAGAGAGGCTCAGCCTCCATGTACCGGAGCCGGAGGTGCGTCCGGGCGACACGCCCGACTTTTCGAAGGTCGTGATCCCGAAGGCCGGTTCGGTGGCAATGCCGCCAGTCGACGTCGACCCGAAAGAAATCCGCGATCTCGCCTATTCGATTATCCGCGTGCTCAACCGCGATGGCGAGGCCGTCGGCCCCTGGGCCGGCACCCTGAACGACGAGGAACTGATGGAAGGCCTGCGTCACATGATGACGCTGCGCGCCTTCGACGCCCGCATGCAGACCGCTCAGCGCCAGGGCAAGACGTCCTTCTACATGCAGCATATGGGCGAAGAGGCCGTGAGCTGCGCCTTCCGCAAGGCCCTGCAGGACGGCGACATGAATTTCCCGACCTATCGCCAGGCCGGCCTGCTGATCGCCGGCGGCTACCCGATGGTCGACATGATGAACCAGATCTACTCGAACGAAGCCGATCCGCTGAAAGGTCGCCAGCTTCCGATCATGTATTCGTCGAAGGAGCACGGCTTCTTCTCGATCTCCGGAAATCTCGGCACCCAGTTCATCCAGGCCGTCGGCTGGGCGATGGCATCGGCCATCAAGCAGGACACGAAGATCGCCGCTGGCTGGATCGGCGATGGCTCGACCGCCGAAAGCGACTTTCATGCCGCGCTCGTTTTTGCCTCCACTTACCGCGCGCCGGTCGTGCTCAACATCGTCAACAACCAGTGGGCGATCTCGACCTTCCAGGGCATCGCGCGCGGCGGCTCGGGCACGTTTGCAGCACGCGGCCTCGGTTTCGGCATTCCGGCCCTGCGCGTCGACGGCAACGACTATCTCGCCGTTCACGCCGTGGCCAAATGGGCCGTCGAGCGGGCACGGCGCAATCTCGGCCCGACGCTGGTCGAATACGTCACCTATCGCGTCGGCGCGCATTCGACCTCGGACGATCCTTCGGCCTATCGCCCGAAGACCGAATCCGACGTCTGGCCGCTTGGCGATCCTGTCATCCGGCTGAAAAACCACCTGATCGTCAAGGGCCTGTGGTCCGACGACCGCCACAAGCAGACCGAGGCGGAAATCCTCGACACGGTGATCGCGGCGCAGAAGGAAGCCGAGAAGCACGGCACGCTGCATTCCGGCGGAAAGCCGTCGACGCGCGACATGTTCGAGGGCGTCTACGAGACGATGCCGCCGCACCTGCGCCGGCAGCGCCAGAAGGCGGGGGTTTGAGGATGGAAACACTTGTTTCTTTGTCTGCGCTCTATGTCGCCCCCCTCTGGCCTGCATCTCCGTGCTCCACTGCATCGCGAGGAATCTGCTGATGTCGCGCATGACGATGATCGAGGCGATCCGTTCCGCGATGGATGTATCGATGGCGCGCGACGACAATGTTGTCGTGTTCGGCGAGGACGTCGGCTATTTCGGCGGCGTCTTCCGCTGCACGGCCGGCCTTCAGCAGAAATACGGCAAGACCCGCGTTTTTGACGCGCCTATCTCGGAGCTCGGCATTGTCGGCGCGGCCATCGGCATGGCGTCCTACGGCCTGCGCCCTTGTGTCGAGGTGCAGTTCGCCGACTATGTCT
>JAEWFU010000517.1 GCA_023388675.1 Pseudomonadota bacterium
AGGGCAACCAGCGGCGCTACCCACGCGAGGTGTTGCGCCGCGTGGCCGTCATCAAGATCGCCCAGCGCACAGGTATTCCGCTTGCTTCGATCAAACAGGCGCTCGCTGCCCTGCCCAACGAGCGCACACCCACGATCGACGACTGGAAGCGCCTGTCGGAGGGCTGGCGGGAAGAACTCAACGAACGCATTCGTAAGCTGACGCAGTTGCGCGACCGTCTTACCGGCTGCATCGGGTGCGGTTGCCTTTCGGTGCGCGAATGCCCGCTGCGCAATCCCTATGATGAACTCGCTCGCGAAGGACCGGGCGCGCGCCTGCTGGAGGATTGACCGGCCGTCGTGGGCAAAATGCAACAGGTGGCAATCGAATTCCCGCACTGCACAATCGTGATTGGAATGCAGGACCTCGCGCGATTACATGACCGTAACAATACGAAATAATCCGTGACAAACCCAATTCTACGATGGCAACACGCATTCACATCCTGGCGGCAATGCTTGCCACCTTTCTGTCGCTGGTCGCTTCCGCGCCGGCGGCGGCTGGCGACCGCCCACTGATCTGGGAATTCTCGAAGCAATCCGACACGTCCTATTCCGCACGGGTCGGCAGCACCTTGCCGCACGCGCCTGAAGCGAGCATCGGCACCGAGATAAGGGTGCGTGGCCCGAACCCGGCCGTATTCGGGGACCCCATGTCTCTCTGGGCTGCTCTCCAACTCGCAGAACGAGGGGAGCCCGCTGAGGGAAGGTCCACGCGGCTGAACGCCCGGATGGACGGGCGTTCCGGCAGACGCAGCGTGTCGATGGACAACAGCGTCGCCCACCGCTTCGGGAGGCTGAATGCGGAATTGCGCCAGCACATAACGGTTTTTCAGGAGCCTGCGAGCAGCCGGAAAGCGAGGATGCGGACCACCCAGAGCGTGCGGCTTTCATCGCCGGCGACACGGACCACGGTGACGGTTCGCGCATCACGGACGAACGACGAAACGTGGAATACCAGCCTTGCGGTCGATCAAGACCTGCGCAAATCGGTGCGGGTCTCGGCCAGTGTCGACAATCCCGGCCGCCACAGCCGCGCCGGCCGCATCAGCGCCCGCTATCGCTATAGCTGGTAGAGGACGTCACGCCAGCCAGCGCTTGCGGCGCTTGTAGTGTTTGACGTCCTTGAACGATCGACGCCCCTCGCCGCCGACCCCGAGATAGAACTCCTTCACATCCTCGTTCTCACGAAGCGCCTGGGCCTCGCCGTCGAGCACGATACGGCCGGACTCGAGAATGTATCCGTATTTCGCATAACGCAGGGCGATGTTGGTGTTCTGTTCAGCGAGCAGGAAGGAAACGCCCTGCTCCTCATTGAGCTTCTTCACGATCTCGAAGATTTCCTCGACGAGCTGCGGCGCCAGCCCCATCGACGGTTCGTCGAGTAGGATCATTTTCGGCCGGCTCATGAGCGCGCGACCGATCGCGGTCATCTGCTGTTCACCGCCTGAGGTATAGCCCGCCTGGCTCTGACGCCGGACCTTCAATCGCGGGAAATATTGGTAGACGAGGTCGAGATCCTCGCGGATCGCGGCATTGCCGTCCCGTCGCGTGAACGCTCCGGTCAGCAAATTATCCTCGATCGACAGATGGCCGAAACAGTGCCGGCCTTCCATTACCTGGATGCAGCCGCGCCGGACCAGCTCGTTAGGCGACAATGCCTGAACCTGCTCGCCTTCGAAGACGATGTTGCCTTTCGTCACCTCACCGCGCTCCGCGCGCAGCAGGTTGGAGATCGCTTTCAGCGTGGTGGTCTTGCCCGCGCCGTTGGCGCCCAGCAGGGCCGTGATGCCACCGCGCGGAACGCTGAGCGATACGCCCTTCAGCACGAGGATGACGTGATCGTAGATCACCTCGATATTGTTGACCGCAAGGATGATATCGGCGGGCTGCGGGTCAGGGGCGTGAGACGCGGTCATGAAAGCTCCGGCGCGGATCGTTCGCTTGCCCGGCTGGTGCAGGCAATTCCGAAGGACCGCGCGAGGGGGCGGTTCCTTCGGGGTTAATAAAGGGGGTGCCGGCGCAGCCCCTCCGCCTGTCTGCCGGCACCCTCTCCCCGCGCACGGGGAGAGGAAAGCTGATGCTACATCGAGCACTCTTCGTTTGTCGGCCACGGGGCATTCGCCGCGGCATATTTCGCGGCCTCCTCCTCGACCAGCGGGTCGATAAGGGCCCGGTCGGCCGACAGCAGTTCGGAGACCTTCTCGAACTTCTCGCCGTCCCACTCCACCATCCACGCGCCGGCATTGCCGGTGTGGTTGGCGCAGGTGGTCTCGAGCGGACCCATCATCCCCTCGACGCCGAGTTCGGCGAGACGGGCATCGTCCATGTTCAGGTTTTCAAACCCCCAGCGAAGCTGTTCCTGATTGATGTTGGGAGTGCCCGCATGGTCCTGCGCCACGCGGACGGCTTCCGCGAGGATGACCGACATCAGGACACCGCGCTGGTAGGCCATGCTGTCGAACTCACCGCTCGCCTGGTCGATCTGCGATTTTCCGGCATCGACGACGTGCTTCTTGATATCCTGCATCGCCGGCGCATCGGAATCGGTGAAGTTCCAGCTCAGTGCCCGGTAGCCCTTGCCGTCGGCTCCGACGAGCTTGAGGTCCGGGTTGTGGGCTCCCCACCAGACGCTGACGAACTGGTTCATCGGATAGCGCGTCTTGACCGCCTCGGTAACGGCGCCGGCGTTCATCGCCCCCCAGCCCCACATGACGACATAGTCAGGACGTTCGCGGCGGATCTGCAGCCACTGGGCCGACTGATTCTGCATCTCCGTCAGGCCGACGGGAATGGGCAGGAAGGTGAAGCCGTTGTCCGCAGCCAGCTTCTCGAACAGCGGGATCGGCTCCTTGCCGTAAGGATGGTCAAGATGCAGGAAGGCGATCTTCTTGCCGTTGAGATTGGCAACATCGCCGTCACCCAGCGCCTTCATGATCATCGAGGCGCCATCCCAATAGGAGGTCGGCATGTTGAACGCCCATTTGAAGGTCTTGCCGTCCTGCATGGCGGAGAAGCCGTAGCTTGGACCGTACATCGGGATCGCATCGACATTGGTGCGCGGCAGGACCTGCAGCGTGATGCCGGTCGACCAGGGCTGGGTGACGAGGGCGCCGTCCGACTTCAGTCGCTCGTAGCACTCCACGCCCTTTTCCGTGTTGTATCCGGTCTCACATTCGTCGAACGCGATCTTCACGCCGTTGATGCCGCCATCACGCTCGTTGAGCATGGTCATGTAGTCGAGCTGGCCGTTCTGATGCGGCGTGCCGGTCGCCGCGAACGGCCCCGTACGGTACGACATGTTCGGCAGTTTCAAGGTATCCTGCGCCACTGCCGACAAGGAAAGTCCCGCTAGTATCGTGGCCGAAAGCAGTACGTTTGCGATCAGTTTCTTCATTCTCTCCTCCTTCGAACCCGGTTGCCCGAGCTTCCTCCACTTCGAACCCGCTCAGTGCGGGAACGGCCATATGATGAGTTTTTCCCGTGCTACCGCCCACAGCCGCGCGAGACCGTGCGGCTCCAGGATCAGAAACAGGATGATGAGGGCACCGATGATCATGATGTTCAGGTGATCCACCGTAGCCGGTGTGAGCGGCAGGCCCAAAGCCGCCGGCACGCCGCTGATGATCACCGGCAGCGCCACGATCAGGATCGCGCCGAGATAATTGCCGAGGATCGAGCCAAGGCCGCCGATGATTGCGATGAACAGGACCCGGAAGGAAAGCGGTATGTCGAACAGGTTCGCCTCAGCGGCACCGCGCCAGAGAAAGACGAACAGCGCGCCAGCCACGCCGATGATGTAGGAAGATACGAAGAACGCGAGCAGCTTCGCCTTCATCAGGTTGATGCCCACCAGCTCGGCCGCGATGTCCATGTCGCGCACAGCTTTCCATTGCCGCCCGATGCGGCCCCGCGTCAGGTTGATGGCGACGAAGGTTATCAGCGTCACCGTGCACAGGACGAAGAAATACTGGTTGACGGCTGGCGCTGTCGGCCCCGCGAAGGTGAACCCAAGCACGCTGATATTGGGCACCTGTATCGCGCCGGAAGCCGAGTAATTGTAGAGCCAGCCCCATTTCTGGAAAAGCCAGACGAGAAAGAACTGCGCGGCGAGCGTGGCAATGGCGAGGTAGAAGCCCTTGATCCTGAGCGACGGCAGGACGAAGGCGACGCCGATCGCCGCCGAGACGAACCCCGACATCAACACCGCCGCAAGAAGGTTGAGACCGGGGAAGATCGTCATCAGCTTGTAGCAGGCATAGGCGCCGACACCCATGAAGGCGCCGGTCCCCAGCGAGAGCTGCCCAGCATAGCCAGTCAGGATGTTGAGCCCGAGCGCGGCCAGCGAATAGATCAGCA
>JAEWFU010000525.1 GCA_023388675.1 Pseudomonadota bacterium
CGAAATCGCTGTGACCCTGCAGGAGAACAATCACATCGCCATCATCGACGCCGCCAGCGGCACCGTGACCGGCCATTTCTCCGCCGGGAGCACATCGCTTGAACGGGTCGACACCAAACGCGACGGCGCACTCCGTTTCGACGGCAGCCAGGAAAATGTCCGGCGTGAGCCCGACGCGGTCAAATGGCTCGACAACGATCGTCTGGTGGTCGCCAACGAGGGCGACTACGAGGGTGGAAGCCGCGGCTTCACCATCTTCTCGCGCACCGGCGAGGTGCTTTACGAAGCGGGCGCTTCGCTCGAGCACCACAACATCCGCGCCGGCCACTATCCCGAGCATCGCAACAAGAAGGGCATCGAGCCCGAGGGCGCGGAGGTCGGCACCTTCGGCGACGAGAAGCTGATCTTCGTCGCCGCCGAGCGCGCTTCCACGGTCGCGGTCTATCGCGACACGGGCGGGGAGCCCGAATTCGTGCAGCTTCTGCCCTCGGGTGTCGGGCCGGAGGGGCTGGTCGCGATCCCGTCGCGCAACCTGTTCGTAACCGCCAACGAGACCGATCTGGTCGAGGACGGGCTGGCGCGCTCGCATGTAATGATCTACGAGCGGGCCGAAGGCGAGGCCGCCTATCCGATGATCGTTTCGGCCGACGATGAGAACGGTACGCCGATCGGCTGGGGCGCCATGTCCGGTCTGGCTGTCGATCCGGCCGAGGCGGGCAAGCTCTATGCGGTGTCGGATTCGGTCTACAAGAACGCGCCGGCGATCTTCACCATCGACGCCAACCGGACGCCGGCTCTCATCACCGCGAGAACCATCGTGACACGCGACGGCAATTCGGCGCAGAAGCTCGACCTCGAAGGCATCGCAAGCGATGGCGAAGGCGGTTTCTGGCTCGCGTCGGAAGGCCGCACCGACCAGCTCGTCCCGCACGCGATCCTGCGCGTCGACGGCGACGGCGCGATCAGGCAGGAGATCGGCTTCCCGGCGGAACTGCTCGATGGCGAGACCCGCTTCGGCCTCGAGGGCATCACCACGGTCGGCGAAGGCGACGACATGATGCTGGTTGCCGCCATACAGCGCGAATGGGGCACCGACGAGAAGGGGCAGGTGAAGCTGGTCGCCTACAGGCCGGCCGCCAAGGAGTGGTCCGCCGTCCGCTATCCGCTCGAAGCGGCCGAAACCGGCTGGATGGGCCTGTCGGAAGTCACCGCCCATGATGACGGCAAGCTCTACATCGTCGAGCGCGACAATCTGATCGGCGACGCCGCCAGGGTGAAGCGGATCTATTCCGTCGATCTCGCTTCGTTCGCGCCGGCAGCGCTGGGCGGGGACCTGCCGCTGGTTGAAAAGACGCTGGTGCGCGACCTTCTGCCCGACCTGAAGTCGGCCACCAACGGCTATGTCGTCGACAAGGTGGAAGGTTTTGCGATCGACGCTGCCGGAGCCGCCTTCGTCATCACGGACAATGACGGCGTCGACGATTCGTCGGGCGAGACGCTGTTCATCCGTCTCGACAATCTCGACGCGAGCAACTGACCTGCCTTGCAGCGAGAAACGGGGACAGCCGAGGCTATCCCCGTTTCATTGTGAGCGACCGCATGGAGAATGGCGGGAAAGCCACGACCGACGTCGTCATCCTCGGGCTTGTCCCGAGGATCTGCAACAATGGAAATTAGTCGGCAAATTCCGGATGCTTTCCCGAGTGCTGCCTGGTCGCAGTTGCAAGGCCCGGCAGATCCTCGGGACAAGCCCGAGGATGACGGCATACAGCGGTAAGCTGTGCGGCAGCCGCTTTGGCTTCAGCCCTTCTTGTTCTGCCGGTTCTCGACCAGGTCGTCGACGACGCCGGGATCGGCGAGCGTCGAAGTGTCGCCCAGCGCGCCGAAATCGTCCTCGGCGATCTTGCGGAGAATGCGCCGCATGATCTTGCCGGAGCGCGTCTTGGGCAGGCCCGGCGAGAACTGGATCAGGTCCGGCGAGGCGATCGGGCCGATCTCCTTGCGCACATGCGCGACCAGCTCCTTGCGCAGCGCATCGGAACCCTCTTCGCCGGCCATCAGGGTGACGTAGCAGTAGATGCCCTGGCCCTTGATGTCGTGCGGATAGCCGACGACGGCGGCTTCGGAGACCTTGTCGTGGCTGACCAGTGCCGATTCGACCTCGGCCGTACCCATGCGGTGACCGGACACGTTGAGCACGTCGTCGACGCGGCCGGTGATCCAGTAGTATCCGTCCTCATCGCGCCGGCAGCCGTCGCCGGTGAAATACTTGCCCTTGTAGGTGGCGAAGTAGGTCTGGATGAAGCGCTCGTGGTCGCCATAGACCGTGCGCATCTGGCCAGGCCAGGAATCGACGATGCAGAGGTTGCCGTCGGCCGCACCCTCGAGCACGTTGCCGTCATTGTCGACGAGCTGCGGCTGGATGCCGAAGAACGGCCGCGTCGCAGAACCGGCCTTGAGGTCGGTCGCGCCGGGCAGCGGCGTGATCAGGATGCCGCCGGTCTCGGTCTGCCACCATGTGTCGACGATCGGGATCCTGCTGTTGCCGACGACCTTGAAATACCACTCCCAGGCTTCGGGATTGATCGGCTCGCCGACCGAGCCCAGCACGCGCAGGCTCTTGCGCGAGGCGCGCTTCACGAAATCGTCGCCCGCTCCCATCAGCGCGCGGATCGCGGTTGGCGCGGTGTAGAAGATGTTGACCTTGTGCTTGTCGACCACGTCCCACAGGCGCCCTGCGTCCGGATAGTTGGGCACGCCCTCGAACATCAGCGTGGTCGCGCCGTTGGCGAGCGGACCGTAGACGATGTAGGAATGGCCGGTCACCCAGCCCACGTCGGCCGTGCACCAGTAGATGTCCCCGTCGTGATAGTCGAAGACGTATTGATGCGTCATCGAGGCATAGACGAGATAGCCGCCGGTGGTGTGCAGCACGCCCTTCGGCTTGCCGGTGGAGCCGGAGGTATAGAGGATGAACAGCGGGTCCTCGGCCTTCATCTTCTCGGGCTTGCACTCAGGCTTAACCGAGCGCACCTCGTCGTGATACCAGAGGTCGCGGCCGTTGGCCCAGCCGACCTTGCCGCCGGTTCGGCGGACGACCAGCACGTTCTTGACCATGACGTGGTTTCTTGCGGCGATGTCGATCGCCTTGTCGGTGTTTTCCTTGAGCGGAATGCCACGACCGCCGCGCAGGCCCTCGTCGGCGGTGATGACGAAAGTCGATTCGCAATCGACGATCCGGCCTGCCAGCGCGTCGGGCGAGAAGCCGCCGAAGACGACCGAATGCACCGCGCCGATGCGGGCGCAGGCGAGCATGGCGTAGGTCGCCTCGGGAATCATCGGCATGTAGATGGTGACACGGTCGCCCTTCTTGACGCCGTGTTTCTTCATCACATTGGCCAGCCGGCAGACGTGCTCGTAGAGCTCGTTGTAGGTGATCTTCTTGTCGTCGTAGGGATTGTCGCCTTCCCAGATGATCGCCACCTGGTCGCCGCGCTTCTTCAGGTGACGGTCGATGCAGTTATAGGCGACGTTGGTCTGCCCATCCTCGAACCACTTGATCGAGACCTTGCCGGAAAAGGAGGTGTTCTTGACCTTGGTGTAGGGCTTGAACCAGTCGATGCGCTTGCCATGCCTGGCCCAGAACTTCTCGGGGTTCTTCACGCTGTCCCGATACCATTTCAGATAGGTGTCGTTATCGATCAGCGCGCCTTTCTTCCACGCCGGCTGGACGCGATGAAGCTTGACGTCGGACATGTTTTTTTCTCCCCGGATTGTTCAGCCTTCCCGCACGCGCGGGCCGGCAGGCGAAGGATGGTCGCCGTTCGCGGCGCATTATTACCAATTCGCGCCGGGCCACAACATTAGACCTTGGGGTCAGGGCATGCACGCGCCACCGTATATGCCAGACGAGCCTGCAGCGCGCTGTCAGCACTCGCGCGTCTATGCTGCCAAGCTGTTGGAATCGCGTAATAAAACTGTCGTGATCGTGGATG